>JBKDAC010000506.1:0-6066 GCA_046316515.1 Sandaracinobacter sp.
GAATCTGAACCATGGCACTGAAGCAGTATAATCCGACGAGCCCGGCCCGGCGTGGCCTGGTCCTCGTTGATCGGTCGGCGCTCCACAAGGGCAAGCCGGTGAAGTCGCTGACAGTCGGCAAGACCAAGTCGGGCGGCCGGAACAACATGGGCCACGCAACCGCGCGCGGCATCGGTGGCGGCCACAAGCAGAGCTACCGGATCATCGACTTCAAGCGGCGCACCTGGGACGTGCCCGCCACGGTCGAGCGGCTGGAGTATGACCCCAACCGGTCGGCCTTTATCGCGCTGATCACCTATCCGGACGGCAAGCAGGCCTATATCATCGCGCCGCAGCGTCTTGCGCCGGGCGACCAGGTGATCGCGGCCAAGAAGGCCGACGTGAAGCCCGGCAACGCGATGGAGATCGGCCAGATGCCGGTCGGCACCATCGTGCACAATGTCGAGCTGAAGCCCGGCAAGGGCGGCCAGCTGGCGCGTGCCGCCGGCACCTTCATCCAGGTGGTCGGTCGCGACCGGGGCATGGTCATCATCCGGCTCAACTCGGGCGAGCAGCGCTATGTCCGCTCGGAGTGCATGGCGACGGTCGGTGCGGTATCGAACCCGGACAATTCGAACCAGTATCTGGCCAAGGCAGGCCGCGCGCGCTGGCTGGGCATCCGCCCGCTGACCCGCGGTGTCGCCAAGAACCCGGTCGACCACCCGCACGGCGGTGGTGAAGGCCGGACCTCGGGCGGCCGCCACCCGGTCACTCCGTGGGGCAAGCCGACCAAGGGCGCCAAGACGCGGTCGAACAAGGCGACGGACAAGATGATCATCCGGTCCCGCCACGCGAAGAAGAAGAGGTAGAGATGGCACGTTCCGTCTGGAAGGGCCCGTTCGTCGAACTGAGCCTGCTGAAGAAGGTTGAATCCGGGTCCAAGGGCCCGATCAAGACCTGGTCGCGTCGCTCGACGATCCTGCCCCAGTTCGTTGGCCACACGTTCAACGTGTACAATGGCAAGAAGTTCGTGCCGGTTTCGGTGTCGGAAGAGATGGTCGGCATGAAGCTGGGTGAGTTTGCGCCGACGCGCACCTTCCCCGGCCACGCTGCCGACAAGAAGTCGAAGAGGTAGCCCCCAAGATGTCGAAGCCAGTTGCAGGTCGCAAGGTCGGCGAGCGCGAAGCGCTTGCCGTTGCGACCACGGTGCGGGGTTCGCCGTACAAGCTGAACCTTGTCGCAGGGCTCATCCGCGGCAAGCGGGCCGAAGAGGCCGTCACCGCGCTCGCCTTCTCGAAGAAGGCGATGGCGCTGGACGTGCGCAAGTGCCTCCAGTCGGCGATCGCCAATGCTGAGAACAACCACAACCTGGATATCGACCGGCTGTGGGTGAAGGAAGCGTCGGTCGGCAAGTCGATCACGATGAAGCGCTTCGCGACCCGCGCACGGGGCCGCTCTGCGCGGATCATCAAGCCGTTCGCCAAGCTGCGGATCGTGGTTCAGGAGCGTGACGTGACGGAAGGGCAGGACGCATAACATGGGTCAGAAGACTTCCCCTATCGGGCTTCGGCTGCAGATCAACCGCACCTGGGACAGCCGCTGGTATGCCAGCGGCGACGACTATGGCCGGCTGTTGCTGGAAGACCTCCGCATCCGTCAGTATGTGCTGAAGGCGCACCCGCAGGCCGCGATCTCGAAGGTCGTGATTGAGCGACCGGCGAAGCTGTGCCGCGTGACCGTCTATGCCGCGCGCCCCGGCGTGATCATCGGCAAGAAGGGCTCGGACATCGAGAAGCTGAAGAAGGCGATCGGTGCGATGACGAAGAGCGAAGTGTCGCTCAACATCGTCGAGATCCGCAAGCCCGAGATCGACAGCAAGCTGGTGGCGCAGGGCGTTGCCGATCAGCTTGAGCGCCGGGTGGCCTTCCGCCGCGCCATGAAGCGGGCGGTGCAATCCGCCCTGCGGCTTGGCGCCGAAGGGATCCGGATCACCTGCGCCGGTCGTCTGGGCGGTGCGGAGATCGCGCGCGTTGAATGGTATCGCGAAGGCCGGGTGCCGCTGCACACGCTTCGTGCGAACGTGGACTATGCCGAGGCCCAGGCGCACACCGCCTATGGGGTCTGTGGTGTCAAGGTCTGGATCTTCAAGGGTGAGATCCTGGGCCACGACCCGATGGCGCAGGACCGGCTCATGATGGAATCCCAGACTTCGGGAGTCCGCCCGGCCCGGTAAGCGCGACGAGCCAAACCTGATGCCGTCACCTGGACGGCGTCGGGCCTCGTCGCCTTATCGGAGGGCGCTCCCTCGACTGAAGGCGAGACAAGATGCTGCAACCGAAACGGACAAAGTTCCGCAAGGCCTTCAAGGGCCGTATTCATGGGGACGCCAAGGGCGGCACCCAGCTCAACTTCGGCGCCTTCGGCCTGAAGGCCATGGCGCCCGAGCGGATCACTGCGCGGCAGATTGAAAGCGCCCGTCGCGCGATCACCCGGCACATGAAGCGCCAGGGCCGGCTCTGGATCCGCATTTTCCCGGATGTGCCGGTGTCGTCGAAGCCTGCCGAAGTCCGCATGGGCTCGGGCAAGGGCAACCCGGAATTCTGGGTGGCGCGGGTGAAGCCCGGCCGCATCATGTTCGAGATCGATGGTGTGAGCCACGAAGTCGCCGCCGGCGCCTTTGAGCGCGCGGCTGCCAAACTTCCCATCAAGGTGAAGATGGTCTCCCGCCTGGGCGAGCAGAAGGACTGATCATGGCCAAGGTTGACTTCAAATCGCGTTCCGACGCGGATCTTGCCACCGAGCTTCAGTCGCTGAAGCGCGAGCAGCTGAACCTGCGCTTCCAGGCTGCGACTCAGCAGCTGGAGAAGCCCAGCCGGGTCCGCGAAGTGCGTCGTACGATCGCGAAGATTCAGACCGAACAGACTGCCCGGGCTGCTGCCCAGGCCAAACAGGCTTAAGGAGGACCCGATGCCCAAGCGCGTGCTTCAGGGGACCGTGGTCTCCGACAAGACCGACAAGACGGTGGTCGTGCTGGTGGAGCGGCAGGTGCCGCACCCCTTGTACGGCAAGATCATCCGCCGTTCGAAGAAATATCATGCGCACGACGAAGCCAATGCCATCAAGGCCGGCGACGTGGTGCGGATCGAGGAATGCGCCCCTATCAGCAAGCTGAAGACGTGGCGCGTGCTGGACAAGGTTAGCTGACATGATCCAGATGCAGACAAGGCTTGATGTCGCTGACAATTCGGGCGCCAAGGAAGTGATGTGCATCAAGGTGCTTGGCGGATCCAAGCGCCGCTTTGCCGGCGTCGGCGACGTGATCGTCGTTTCAGTGAAGGAAGCAGCACCCAAGGGCCGTGTGAAGAAGGGCGACGTGCACCGCGCGGTCGTCGTTCGCACCGCCAAGGACATCCGCCGCGCCGATGGCTCGGTGATCCGCTTCGATGGCAATGCTGCCGTTCTGATCAACAAGAACGAGGAGCCGATCGGCACCCGTATCTTCGGCCCGGTCGTGCGCGAGCTGCGCTCCACCGGCCACATGAAGATCATCAGCCTCGCGCCGGAGGTGCTGTGATGTCGATGGCGAAGATCAAGAAGGGCGACAAGGTCGTCATCCTGACCGGCAAGGACAAGGGCCGTGAAGGCGAAGTCGTGAAGGCCATGCCGAAGGACGGCAAGGTTGTGGTGTCGGGTGTGAACATGATCGCGCGGCACACCAAGCCCAGCCAGGCCGATCCGGAAGGTGGCATCAAGCGGCGTGAAGCGCCGATCCATGTGTCGAACGTGGCGATCAAGGATCCGAAGACGGGCAAGCCTGCCCGCGTCGGCTTCGAAGTTCGCGACGGCAAGAAGGTGCGGGTCCTGAAGGGCTCGGGCGAGGTGCTCAATGGCTGAGAAATCCACTGCTGCCGGGCTCCAGCCCGGCGGGCGCAATCTGACGCGGATGCAGGCTCTGTATGAAGAGAGCATCAAGACCGCGATGACGGAAGAGTTCGGTTACAAGAACCACATGCAGGTTCCCAAGATCGAGAAAATCGTCATCAACATGGGCGTCGGCGAAGCCACGCAGGACAAGAAGAAGGTCGAAGTGGCCGCCGCAGAAATGATGGCGATCGCGGGCCAGAAGCCTGTCGTGACCAAGGCCAAGAAGTCCATCGCGCAATTCAAGCTGCGCGAAGGCATGCCGGTCGGCTGCAAGGTGACGCTGCGCCGCGAGCGGATGTATGAGTTCCTGGACCGCCTGATCACCGTGGCCCTGCCGCGGGTGAAGGATTTCCGGGGCGTGAACCCGAAGAGCTTCGACGGCCGTGGCAACTATGCCATGGGCCTGAAGGAGCAGATCATTTTCCCGGAAGTTCCGTACGACAAGATCGACAAGATCCGGGGTATGGACATCATCATCACCACCACCGCGAAGTCGGACGACGAGGCGCGCGCGCTTCTGCGTCACTTCGGCCTGCCGTTCGTTGGCGAAGCGGAAGCACGTGTTGCAGCCGCCGCGGCTGCGGCCTGAGATAGAGAGAGCTTAAGTCCATGGCGAAACTGAGTTCGATCAACAAGAACGAGCGCCGCAAGGCGCTGGTCAAGCAGTATGCGGCCAAGTTCGAGAAGCTGCGCGCGATCGCGGACGACGAGACCCGCGACGAGGGCGAGCGCCTGATGGCCCGCCTGAAGATGGCCGAGCTTCCGCGCAACGCGAACCCGACCCGGGTGCGCAACCGCTGCGAGCTGACCGGGCGCAGCCGCGCCTATTATCGCAAGTTCAAGCTGTCGCGCGTGATGCTGCGGGAACTGGGCAACAAGGGCCTGATTCCCGGTCTCACGAAGTCGAGCTGGTAAGGCGCACTCATGAACATGACTGATCCCCTGGGTGACATGCTCACCCGCATCCGCAATGGCCAGTCCGCCAAGAAGGACAGCGTGCTGACGCCCGCGTCCCGGCTTCGGGCCAGTGTTCTCGACGTGCTTCAGCGCGAAGGCTATATCCGTGGCTATTCGCGCGAGGATGTGACCGGCCCGCAGGGCACGATCCGCATCGAGCTGAAGTATTTCGAAGGCCAGCCCGCGATCCAGCACCTGTCGCGCGTGTCGAAGCCCGGCCGCCGGGTCTATGCCGGTGCCACCGAGCTGCCGCGCGTGAAGAACGGCCTGGGCATCACCATTGTCTCGACGCCGAAGGGCGTTCTCTCCGACGCGGAAGCGCGGGCCGAGAACGTTGGCGGCGAAGTCCTCTGCCAGGTGTTCTGATATGAGCCGCATCGGAAAGAAGCCCGTCCCCGTGCCTGCCGGCGTGCAGGCATCGATCAGCGACGGCATCATCGAGGTGAAGGGCCCCAAGGGCGTCCTCTCCATGCCGCTGGTTTCGGACATCGCCTATGTGGTGGAGCCACAAGAGATCCGGGTGAACCCCGCCAACGACACCAAGCGCGCCAGGGCCTTTTGGGGCATGCAGCGCACCCTGGTGTCGAACCTGGTCGTCGGCGTGTCCGACGGGTTCACCAAGGTGCTGGAGATCACCGGCGTCGGCTATCGTGCCAGCGTCCAGGGCAAGATCCTGAAGCTGCAGCTCGGCTACAGCCACGATGTCGAGTATGACATCCCCGAGGGGATCACCATCAAGACGCCGGACCAGACGACGGTCGAGATCTCTGGATCGGACCGCCAGAAGGTGGGCCAGGTGGCTGCCGAGATCCGCCGCTGGCGCAAGCCCGAACCCTATAAGGGCAAGGGGATCAAGTATCGCGGCGAGTTCATCTTCCGCAAGGAAGGGAAGAAGAAGTAATGGTGAAGCATCTCTCCCAGTTCGAGGCCCGTCGGCGCCGTGTGCGCACCGCCCTCGTTGCCAAGGCCGGTGGACGCCCGCGTCTGTCGGTGCATCGGTCGCAGCAGCATATCTATGCGCAGGTGATCGACGATGCGGCCGGCCGCACGATCGCTGCTGCCTCCACGCTCGAGAAGGATTTTTCGGGCACGGGTGCAACGGTGGCTGCTGCTGCCACCATTGGCAAGCTGCTGGCCGAGCGCGCCAAGGCGGCGGGCGTCTCCAAGGTCGTGTTCGATCGCGGCGGCTACCTGTTCCATGGCCGC
>JBKDAC010000507.1:0-6444 GCA_046316515.1 Sandaracinobacter sp.
GTCTGCAGCGCCGCTTGCGGGGCCAGCTCTTCATGGTGGTGCTTGTCGATGTCGTTGTCCATCGCTTCGGAGATCTGGTTGGGATCCTCGAAGCTGACCGTCATCATCCTGAGATAGTCGCAGATGAACTCGATCAGATGGTGATCTGCCAGCAGGCGGGGATAAGGCGACATGATGCTGCTTTCCTCGGGGCGGTCGAGGTGGGGTTCGATTGCGGTTGCGCCGCCCTTCTTGAACACGGTCAGCAGGGTGAAGAGCATCTTCAGAATGTCGACATAGTCCTGGTCCTTCCAGCGGCTGCCCTTGAACGACCGGATGAGGCCCTTGCCGGCCATCTTCACGGTGGGCATCGAATTGCCGACAATGAAGGCGCCCAGCGACGCGCCGCCGATCGCCATCATCTCGTGCGGCAGGGCGTGCAGGATCACATCCATCTTGCCGCCGGCAAGGATGAAGCTGCCGAACACGCAGCCAAGGATGATGAGGAAGCCGATGCCATTGAGCATGGGTGGGGTGAAGTCCTGAACAGGCGGTTGCGAAGTCCGTCCATTATAGGCGGCGCACCCATCGGGGGGGGCGGCAGGCAGCGAATTCTGGGTGAGCACCGCCACCCCGGCTTGCGGCATCTAGAATGGGCCTAGAGATATCCCGTCAAGGAACCGCCCCCGATGCCCCTCAGTGCCTATCAGCGCGCCCGCCAGGTTTCCGAAACGCCCCGATCCACCGAGCATCGACTTCTGGGCGAGATCACGGCGGGGCTGATGCAGGCCCGCGATCAGGGGCTCGCGGGGCCGGCACTGATGGACGTCCTTCACCGCAACCGGGAGGTCTGGCAGGCCTTCGCGGCAGATTGCGGCCTTCCGGGCAATGGGCTGCCTGCCCAGCTGAGGGCCAGCATCATGTCGATTGCGCTATGGGTGGATCGCCATATCAGCCTGGTGATGGCCGGGCGGGAAGATCTGGAGCCACTGATCGACGTCAACCGGCTGGTGATGCAGGGCCTTGAAGGCGAAGCGCGGGCAGGCGTGCGGGCCGCCTGAGCGCCGGCGCGCTTGGAGGCCGGTTCAGGGGCGGGTGTCTGCCCCGGTTCGGCTGCCCGTGGCGATCGCGGATGTGACAGGGTTCAGATATTCCTTCATGCCTGCGATACGGCCATCCAAAAGGTCGAACCTCAGCACATAGCGGTTGCGGTAGCTGGTGCCGTCTGCGAGCTGCATGTCGCCCACTGCCTCGACAAACACCCGCTTGCCGCCATTGGCAACCGAGATGTCACGCTCCACCCAGCCGATCCGCTTGATGCGGGTGAAGGCTGAATCGACATAGCCGGACAGGACGGCCTCACGGCCGTCGAAGCGGCGCCAGCAGCCATGTTCCGTGCATCCGGACCGGTCGAAGGGATATTCGACGCGCACATCCGCCGACAGCAGGTCGGCGACAGCGGCGCGATCCTTGGCAGACATCGCCTCCAGAAAGCGCGTGACGGCTTTCGGGGGGCTGGTGCCGGCGGCGGCGATGGCCGGCCGGCTGAGGAGGATCGGCAGGGCAAGCAGCGAGACAGCCACCAGCATGCGGGCGACTCCGGCCAGCTGGGCGACCCGGACGATATCGGGCAGGCTGTTGGCGGCCAGCTTGCGCATCAGGCGCGCGCGATAGATTTCGACCGTCCGGAAGCTGATTCCAAGGTCCCGGGCGATCAGCTTGTTGGAAGAGCCCTTGATCAGTCCATCCAGCACATCGCGTTCACGATCCGTCAGCATTGCGATTCGCTCGATGGCCTCTGCCCGTGCCTCGCCTTGTGCCGATGTCTGGCGCAGCTGCTCGGCGGCGTTTGCAACGGCTTGCAGCAGCGTATCGGGAGAAACCGTCTTTTCCAGGACGTCAGTGGCGCCGGCGCGCATGGCCCGGACGGTCATGTCGACCTTGGCCTGGCCGGAGAAGAGAATGACCTGATGCTGTGGCCAACGCTCGGCCAGGACAGACTGGGTGTCGAGGCCGGACAGGCCGGGCATGCCATAATCCAGCACCACGATCCCGGCGTCGAGCAGCCCGATCTGTGCCAGGAAGGACTCGCCGCTGGGAAACAACGTGGGCGTATAGCCGCGGCTCTTCAGAAGTTCGCCGAGCTCCTCGCCCAGTTGCTGGTCGTCGTCCACAATATAGACGGGAGCTGCAGCAGCAGCTGCGCGATCCGGGACGTCCTTTGCTGCCATCAGCCTGTTCCCTTTGCGATCACGGCCGGCGCTGTCTGGACTTCGAACAGGCGCGGCTTGTCCCAATAATATCCTTGTCCGTAGCCCGCCCCCAGCCGTCTGGCGATACTCATCTGGGTCTCTGTTTCAATCCCTTCGATCGTGCTCTGGATGCCATTGGCATGACCGAAGCGGATCACCTCTTCGATCAGGGCCGCAGACAGGCTGCCCGACACGACATTCCAGAAGATCTCCTTGTCGATCTTCAGCTCGGAAAGCGGCAGTTCCATCAGCTTTTCATAACTGGTCGTTCCGCGTCCGAAGTCATCGATGGCAACCCCGATGCCCAGCATCGCAAGTCGGCTGGCCGCGGCGGCAAGGTCGGCAAAGCTGGCATCGCTGTTGTGCTCGGTCAGCTCGATTGTGAGACTGCCAGGCGCAAGTGTCCACCGGGCCAAGGTGCTTGCGACGATTCCCTGGAACCGATCAGAGCAGACCATTGCCGGCGATGCGTTGACGCTGATCGGCCCACGAAGCTGTTCGGCCGACTGCTGGACGGCGAATGCCGCCGCCCTGTCGAGGACGACCTCTGTCACGGCAAGCTGTGCCTGCATGGGCAGGTCTGTGCTCACCAGCAGCTCCGGATTCACCGGGCCGCCGATATTCAGGCGCAGCAGGGCCTCATATCCCGCGATCGCCTCGTCGGACAGCCGCCGCTTGGACTGGAAGGCGACCTGGACATGATCGACCAGTGTGCCGGTCTGTGCGGCTTCGAGCAGGCGCGAGGCTGCACTGTCCTGCGCAGGAGCGGCCGCGCGCCACCGCTCGATCAGCAACGACAGGGCGCGCAGGGAGTAGGGCTTTTCCAGCGCGCCGAGCACCGGCACCCCCAATTCCTCGGCGCTGCGCACGGCAGCCTTGCGAATGCGCGGATCCTGGCCGCTTGCAACGATCAGCTGTGGGGGGACCTGTTCCTGCGACAGCCTGCGGATCACTTCGAATCCATCGGCCTTCGGCATGCTCAGGTCCAGGATCAGGACCGACGGGGTCGGTGTCAGGCAGTGGTCGCCGAGCAGCGGGTCGCTTGTCCAGCGCGCCACATAGCCGCATTGGGCCAGGCCGGCGACGACTTCGCGACAGATTTCCTCGTCGTCGTCCACGACAAGCACGCTCGGCAGGCTCATTCCGCAATCTCCGCTTCGGTGCCGGTCCGCTCCACGGGCCCATCCGCGCCACCCTCAGCTGCCGGTTCCACGATCACCGATGCGGGAATTTCCAGCGCGAGCATGGCGCCGGACCCTGATCCAGGCGCCGGCCCGATCATGATAGCGCCGCCCCTCTCCCACATGATCTGTCGCGAAATATAGAGGCCGAGGCCTGTGCCTTCTCCGTCCGCCTTTGTGGTCACAAACGGGTCGAAGGCAGAGTTCTTTACAGCGTCGGCCAGGCCCGAGCCATTGTCGACAATGGCCACCTTCAGCCCGTCTTCTGTGGGGTCGATGGCAATGTTGATCTCGCCGGGATGCTTGTCGCCGCCTTCCCGCCGCTTGTCGATCGCGTCGACGGCATTCTGCAGGGCGTTGACCACGATCTGCTCCACACCGACGCGGGACGCCCGCACCTCGGTCTTCCGGCCAGCCCTGTTGCTCAGCTGGACCCGGACATCCTCCTGCACGAAAAGGGGTCGCAGGAAGCCGATGCTCGCCCGTATCGCATCTTCCAGATTGAAGGCGTCGACCGTCTTGTCCTCGACCCGCGCATAGTGGGAGATGCGACCGATGATGTCGCGGGCCCGATCGACCTGTTCCAGGATGCGATCAAACTTGCGCTGGACCTTTTCCATGCCCGGCGCATCGATCGCTTCCGCGAGGAAGCTGCCGTTCTCGGCGGCCAGCGAAATGGTGAAGAGCGGCTGCTTCAGCTCGTGGCTCAGCGCAGATGCCATGCCGCCCAGGTTCATAAGCCTGGCCTGCTGCATCATGATGTCGTGCACCACCTTCGCGTCTCTCAGCCGCAGGATGCAGCCGGATCGCCAGCCGCCTTCCGGCAGCGCATCCTGGGCCAGCAACATGTACCAGTCGGCGGCATCCGGTCCTTCCTCTCGGAACTCGACCAGCGCTTCTGCCAGACCCATGGCACCCGACATCGCAAGGCTGTCATGCGCGTGGATGACGGTTCTCACTTCGCGCTTCGCATCGGTCAGTGACACGCTCTCGTAGCGCAGCTCCCGGGTTTCGGGATCGAAGTGGATGTCGGATGCCAGCTGCAGGTCGATGCCGCGGCGCAGTTCGTCGACGGCCTCTGTCAGGCGTTCCCGCTCGGCTATCACGCGGACATAGGCGTTGTTGGTTGCCACGAACTGGCGGATCGGCTCCTCGAATTCGGCAAACAATTGCCCCGTGGGCTGCTTCAGCGTTGGCGATCCGAACGCGCGGATGACCCGCCGCCAGGCACCGATCGTGCGCGTCAGCGAACGGCTGACGAACAGGTGCAGCAAGCCGGCCAGAGCGAGCAATACAGTTGGCCATGCCATCTGCAGGAGGAGGCGCCGATACTCTGCGTAGGCGACGTGCCGTGTCGTGTAGAGATAGTGGAAGGCGTAGTCGTGCACCTGGCCAGTGCCCACCTGGCAGGCTGCCAGCCAATAGGCAAAGGTGTTGCGATCATCCGGGCCGACCAGCTTGCCGCCCGTGTCCATGCGCGTGCAGCCCAGAACTGCCATGTCGCTGGCACCGAATGTGGATCTGTCATGCGATATGATGACCGGCACATTCCCGCTGCTGGTGGTGACGTTCAGAAGTCCGCTGGGCCTGCTATTGGAGCTGGCGGGACTCTGCGCCTCGTGCACGAGAAGGAGCATTTTGATCCGCAGTTCCGACTGGAACTGTTCCATATGGCGGGGGAAGACTGTGGACTGGCCGACAAACAGGATCAGGCCCGACATCGCGATGGTGAAGCCCGTGAAGCTCTGCAGCAACTGGACCAGCGGGATCCGCCGCCGCACGACAATCCGCATGGGATTTCCCTTGACCGCCAGCAGCGAGCTGATCAGCTCGACAAGTGCGGCCTGGGAGACATCGTTGAGCACCTTCCGGGCGAAGGTGATGCCCGTGATGATCGGTGGCGCCTCATAGTGGATGCGCATCAGCACGAAGGACGCGAACAGGCCCGCCGTCATCGAGAAGGCGAGGGCAGATATGGTCAGTGAGCCCGTCCTACGCATCAGGCGCGGGAGAAGCGCGACGAAAAGCATGCCCAGCCCGATGGTATAGAAATGCCCCCACCAGAAGTAGGTTGGTGCCAGCACGATCACACAGACGATCATCGCGGCATTCCGCCCGAAGACCATGTAGGTCATCATCATGCAGAAGGGGCCCAGGTAGAGCTCGAACCCGGGCGCGACCACGATCCTATGGCTGCTGATCGAAATGCCGATGGCCAGCGCGATCGCAAGCCATATCCAGTCCAGCCCTTTCGGGCGGACCCAGTGACGCGAGGTGCGTGGAGCGGCCTCGATCCTCTCCATCTGCGTCATGCCTTCGGCTCTGGCTTGAGGCTTGCCAGGAGAGCCGCAGTCTTGATGGGCTTCAGCAACATGTCCACCATGTTCACAATCAGGTCGCGTTCCACCTGTTCGGTGAGTTCGGTATGTCCTGTCATGATCGTCATGCGCTGGACGCGCGCGCTTAGTGTCGCGTCAGCCCGGATCAGCCGGATGAGCTCCATGCCGCTGCTGTCCGGAAGCTTGAGATCAGTCAACATGATCCACGGCCCTTCGGACTGCCGAAGGACGGCCTCTGCAGAGGTCGCGTCCGCGGCGCCGAGCACATCGAATCCACGCAGCTCGATGAGCTCCACCAGCTCATCGCGAAGTTCTCGTTCGTCCTCGACCACCAGGATGGTGGCACGAGCCGGCGGTTGCCGCATCCAGTCTCTCCCACCCAGCCCGATGGCCGGCACGCCAGTAGCGCGGTTACATGCATATCCGATTAAGGACGGCCTGACACCCAGAATCTTGCCATCTCCAATGGATTTCTGCGTTTTTCCAGATAGATGAGGGGAAAGAGCTATCAGGGGGCATGATGTTATACCCGTCGAATGGGGCCGATACCGTATTAGCACTACTTTGGCAGATATCTGCCAAAGTAGTGCTAACTGCAGCTGGCGGGTTCAGCCCGGCTGAACCCGCATCAGCGCGCGCTCAGACCGCAGCTTTCAAAGCCTCCACCAGGTCCGTCTTTTCCCAGCTGAAGCC
>JBKDAC010000508.1:0-5406 GCA_046316515.1 Sandaracinobacter sp.
GCGCTCGCAGCCGGTGCAGCCGGCGCCGGCGCCGGGGCAATCGCCCGCCGCCGCCGCACCGCCGCCGCGCAGCATAAGGTCGCCGAAGAAACCGCCTCGCGCGAGGCGCAGACGGTGGAAGAGCCGATCTCCCGCACGCTCACCATGGATGCCGTGCGGATCGAGATCGGCTATGCGCTGCTGCCGATGATCAACGACAGCGGACAGGAACCGCGGCTCGACGATCAGGTGCGCGCGCTGCGCCGGCAGATGGCAACAGATTATGGCTTTGTCCTGCCCGCCGTCCGTATCATCGACAACCTGGCGCTGAAGCCGAACGAGTATCTGATCACCATCAAGGAGACCGAGGCCGCGCGCGGCGAGATCCGCCTCGACCGCCTGCTCGCCATCACGGCCGGCGGCGAGGATATCGGGCTCCCCGGAGAGGCGACAAGCGAACCCGTCTTCGGCTTGCCCGCCGTCTGGATCGGCCGCGAACTGCGCGAGGAGGCCGCCTTCCGTGGCCTCACTGTGGTGGACGCCGGCACCATCATCACAACGCACCTCACCGAACTGGTGAAGGACAGCATCGCCGACCTGCTGTCCTTCACCGAAGTGCAGAAGCTGCTGAACGAGGTGCACAGCGACGCCGCCAAGCTGGTCGGCGACATCATCCCCTCCCGCATGTCCATCTCGGGCGTTCAGCGCGTGCTGCAGAACCTGCTGGCCGAAGGTGTCTCCATCCGCGACATCCCCACAATTCTCGAAGGGATCGCCGAGGCGACGCTCAGCACCAGCAACATCACCAGCATCACCGAACATGTCCGCGGGCGCCTTGCGCGGCAGATCTCCGCAACCCTGAACCGCGACGGCGCCATCGCGGTCGTCACCTTGTCACCAGAGTGGGACAGGGAGTTTTCAGAGAGCCTGCTGGGCGATGGCGACATACGCCAGCTCGCAATGGCGCCGTCGCGCCTGCAAGCCTTCATTGCCGCCGTCCGCGAAACCTATGACGAGTTTGCCAAGTCGGGCGAGATTCCCTGCCTGCTGACCAACCCGGTGATCCGGCCCTATGTGCGCTCCATCCTGGAACGGGTCCGCCCCTCCACGGTGGTCCTCTCGCAGAACGAGATCCACCCGCGGGCGCGCATCCGCTCGCTCGGCGCAATCTGAAGGCCCACCGGACGATGCCGCCCTCCTATAATGTCTCAATGATCTTTTCCCTCCCGGGCCTCTCCGGTGCCAGCCCGGCTGCAGCAGCACTCGCGACCCCGGCAGCGCCCCAATCCGCGTCAGGCGCGCCCGATCCCGCGACCGGGCTGCAACTGCCCGAGGCCTTCGCCGCACTGCTTGCACCGGCAGCCCTGCCGCAGGCAACGAACCCGTTGCCCCAGGCGACCGGCTCCCCGCAGATGGCCGATCCTGCGGTCGCCACCGCCCCGGCCCGCAGCGTGGATTCAACCCCGCGCCCCGATCCAGCCACGCGCATCGACGACCAGTCGGCAGACAAAGGTCCCGTGCCAGTCCCATCGCGCAGCAAGCCGCAGATGCACGCGGCAACTGTGCCCGAGGCCGACGGACCCGTCGAACAGTCTGACATTCACGTCGATGCACCCCGCATCGACAATGCCATTCCCCTCAGCCCGCCCCCGACCGGGCCAATGACGGTCGCGACCGCGCCCGATGCGGCACAACAGCCAGCGCCAGGGGGAAGGCCGGCAGCCACCGGCCGGCGCCACCCGGCAGATGCCGGCGCCACTGCAGCGCCCGCCCCCGAGCGCCGGGCAGAAGCCACAGTCCTTCCGGACGCGGCACCTCCGGTACCTGCCATGGAGGAACCCGCCGGCGACCAGTCATCGCCCGCCCGTCAGCGCAACGGAACAGCCGATCTGCCGACGCCGCTCGCCGGCCGGGCCGAGCCCGCCCCCCAGACCCAGATCCACACGGCAGCGCCCGCCCCAGCCTTCGACGAGCCTGTGTCCGCCGAACCCGTTTCGCGCGCGGCCCCTTCTGCCCCCGCACAGGCCCGTCCAGAGGCCGACGTCGCGGTCGCAATGCGCAGCCTCGATGGCCTGAAAGAGCTCGACGTCAGGCTGGTCCAGTCCGATCTGGGCCGCGTCGATGTCCGGCTCAGCTTCCCAGAGAGGGGACGACTGGAAGCCGTCGTGGCATCCGACAACCCGGCTACACTCGATCTTCTGCGCCGCGACGGGGCAGATCTTGCGCGCGCGCTGTCTGCGGCTGCGCCATCCAGCGAGGGTGCCACGCTCAGCTTCCAGTCGCGGACGTCCGACGAACAATCGCCCAGGCGCGGGCCCGCAAGAACACGAAACGGGACGGTCGCGCCCATCGAGGACGCACCGGCCGAATGGCGGCCGACTGCCACCAGCGGCCGCATCGAACGCATCGCCTGAGGAGGCCCCCATGTCAGCAATCAGCAGCACGAGTGCCGCAGCCGCAGTCGCCGCACCCCCCAATGAAACCGCGTCGACCAAGCTGAATGCGGACTACCAGATGTTCCTGAAGCTGCTCACCACCCAGATGCAGAACCAGGATCCGCTGGATCCGATGGACAGCTCCGAATACACGCAGCAGCTGGTTCAATTCTCGGCCGTCGAGCAGTCAATCGAACAAACCACGACGCTGAAGTCGATCCTGGCGCGGCTGGGCACGGGCGACGTGGCAAGCGCTTCGGCCCTGATCGGACGGGAGGTGCAGTTCACGTCACCGTCGGCAGGGCTTTCGCCCGGCATCCCGGCACAATGGGCCTGGTCGATCGACGGGCGGGCAGACAGCGCCACAGCGGACATACGTGACAGCATCGGCCGCAAGGTCGCGACGATCGCGCTCGATCCCACAAATGGCGGCGGCCAGCTCGGCTGGAGCGGCACGCTCGCCAACGGGGCAACTGCGCCGGCCGGCACCTACACGCTTTCCATCGATGCGCGGGCCGCCGACGGCAGCAGCATTCCCGCAACCGTCGGCAGCATCGGCCGCGTGGACAATGTCGTGGTCGAAAATGGCGCAACGCTTCTGGGCGTGAATGGCGCCGCCCTGCCATTCTCAAGCGTGAAGCGGATCTGGGGAACAGTGCCCACAGGCTGAAGCGTGCCACGCGGGAACCGCATGCCGGAGCCCGGCCCTACCGCAGATGGGTTCCAGCCGCCTTCAGCCGCTGCAGGGCCGCCGCCACCACAAGGCTCATTTCCGCGCTAACCCAGTCCCAAGCCGCAAACGGAATGTCCAGGCATTCGGTACAGGCCAGCGGCTGGATGCGCACGGCCGAACAGGGTTCGGGGACAACCCGCAGCCGGGCCGGAAAGCCGCCGTCGATCAGCTCGTCGCCAAGCCGGCGGGGAAAGGCGCGGCCGGCCGACAGCAGGTATCCGCACAACAGCTCGGCGCCATAGGCGTCGAGCCGGACAGGTAGCTGACCCACCACATCCGGGCGGTCGAGCTCGACCAGCAGATGATCGCCATGCGCTTCGGTGCTGATCGACAGACAGTCCCCGAAGGCATCCTTGAAGTCCCTGCGGCGCGGAAAGTGGATCATCATCGTTCCTCGATTCCAGCCAAGCCTTGCCGAGCCGACCGGAAAAAGTGGCCGGAGTGGCGAACCACTCCGGCCAGGAGAAGCTGTGTCGTTCTCGTTACCTACTGCCCTTAACGGAACAGCGAGGTGATTGTCTGCGGCGCCTGGTTGGCGATCGACAGGGCCTGGACACCCAGCTGCTGCTTGACCTGAAGGGCCTGCAGCCGCGCGGATTCCTTGGCCAGGTCGGCATCCACCAGGTTGCCGATGCCACCCTCGATGACGTCCGACAGCTTGCTCGTGAAGGTCGACTGGGCGTCGATCTGCCGCGAGGCAGCACCCAGGTCGGAGAGCTTGCCGTTCAGCGCCTTCTGGGCCGCCTCGATCGTGGCCACCATCGTCTTGGAGTTTGCTGCCGTATCGATCTCCGACGTGGCAGTGATGTCCTTGAGGATGCCGGTGGACGAGCCAAGATCCAGATCGACATTGTCCACAGTCAACACATCTGGCGTGTAGGTCGTGGCAACGGTATCCGTGTCCACCAGCGAACGCAGCGCAGTCACCTTGCCTTCCGACCCGGTATTGGTCTTCAGCAGGTTGGTGCCGTTGAACACCGAGGCGTTCACAACCGTCGTGATCTGGTCACGAAGGGCAGTGAAGTCCTTGTTGATCGCGGCCCGCGATGCGTCGTCGATGCCTTCGTCCGAAGCCTGGGTGGCCTTCGCCTTCATTGCGCCCAGGATGTCGGAAATCTGCTCCGCACCAGCAACCGCGACATCGGTCACGCTCTTGGCACGGTTCAGCGAGGTCGAAACGGCCTTCAGGCCGCCCAGATCGCTGCGCAGGTTCTGGGCGATGGCGTAGGAAGCCGAATCGTCCTTGGTCGAGGCAACCGAGAGACCGGTGTTGATCCGGCTCTGGGTCACGGCCAGCGACTTGCTGGTCATGTTCAGGCTTTGCAGCGCTGCAGAAGCGCCGACGTTCGTGTTGACGGAAAATGCCATGTGTCTGTCCTTCGGATACGGACACGCCTTCTGCGGTCCGGGCCGGTTCGCCGGCCGGCGACGCCCGCATTCTGCCGGACGCCCTTCTTTCTAGGCGGCGCCCCCATGGCCGGGGCGCAACGCCTCCATATTTCTCGTGGTTTCCCGTCGGCAACGGATCTCGCGCCAAGCCTCAGAAGGGGAAGAGCGCGTCGTAGATCTGCTGTCCCCAACGTGCCTGCTGCGCATTCGTCAGCTGGCCATGGCCGCCATAGCTGATCTTGGCCTCGGCGATCTGGCTGTGGCGTATGCTGTTGTCCCGCGCGATATCCTCGGGCCGGATCATCCCTGACAGGGTCAGCTCCCGCAGCTCGAAGTTCACCCGCACCTGCTGCCGCCCGCGGATGAGCATGTTCCCGTTGGGAAGCACGCCCGTCACAACAGCTGCCATCGTCATGTTCAGCGTCTCCTGGCGCGCCGTGCTACCCGTTCCGCTCGACTTGGAGGTGGACGAGGTGTCAACCAGCGGATCGGTTGCGGGATTGCCGGGCAGCAGCTTGGACAGGGGCTTCTCCAGCCCCAGCAGCGCGGAGATGCCCGCCTCTTCCGAGCCGTCGCGCGTGCGCGACGTGCTGTTGTCAAAGCTTGCACGGTCGTTGATCGCGATGCGGATCGTCAGGATGTCGCCCTGCCGTGCCGCCCGCTGGTCCCGGAAAAAGGCGCCGGCACCCGTCCGGAACAGCGATGCACTGGCCGGCGGAGGCGCCGACACACCGGCGCGCTGCTCGGCATTTGCCCTGGCGATCGATGCCTCCAGATCGGGGGCAACCACCTCCTCGTCCTTGGCAAAGCGGGGTGGACGACCGACCTCGGCAAGGCGACCTGCCGAGCCGCAGCCGGCCAGAAGCACGC
>JBKDAC010000509.1:0-4443 GCA_046316515.1 Sandaracinobacter sp.
CTACGACGAAGCCCCAACCCTCCTCAAATCACAACCTCAAATCTGTGCCATTGGTGCTGACGGGGGACACTCTGCAAGATCGGCCACCAGGTCTAGCCGCGCAAGGCAGCCGTCCATCGAAAAGACGCCGTCAGTCGCGATCAGGATGGTGCGCGCACCATCCGACCGCGCCGACCGCAGCTGCGTTTCCAGATCGTCCATGTCCCCGCTCGAGAACCGGTAGCGGCGTGCCTTGCACAACCGGACCCCGTCGATGATCGATGCATGGTTCAGGCTGTCCGACACGATCGCGTCGGCCTCGTCCAGCAGCGGCTCGAACACCCCGCCATTGGCATCGAAGGCGGCTGCAAACAGGATCGCATCCTCCCGGCGCAGGTAACCGGCGATTGCCGCCTCCAGCTCGAGGTGAATGTCCTGCGTGCCGCAGATGAACCGGACGGATGCAAGCCCTGCCCCATGGCTGCGAGTTGCTTCGACGGCAGCCTCGATCACCCGTGGATCGCCGGCCAGACCCAGATAGTTGTTGGCGCAGAGATTCAGCAGCTCCCGGGGTCCCTCGGAGCCGGCAACACAAACCCTGGCACCCTGACGCGACGTGAGGGTGCGTTCCCGCTTCAGCAGGCCGGCATCGACCATTTCGGCCAGCTGCGCTGCAATGCGCTGGTGGAAGCGCCCGCGGCCAACGCCCTCAGGCAAAGACGCGGGCATAATGCGCCAGCATCGTGTCCCACATCAGCCGGCTCTGCCGGGCCGAGCCGTCGGCCGTTCCCCCACAGTCCAGGAAGATGTTGGCGAGCGAATGATACAGCGCCCGGTTGAAGCTGGTGATGCTGTTCGGAAGCGGGGTGACATGCCCCGTTTCGCGCATGGCCAGATGCTCGAAAGGATGCGGAAAGCCCTTGGCCCGCAGCCGGTCGACGATCCTTTCGGAGCCCCAGCTGCACGGCCACATCTGATCATCGACACCCGAGATCATGAGCAGCGGCCCGGCGGCGCGCTCGATCGGTATCGCCGCATTCGCCCGGACCGCGGGCTGGTCCATGTCGTTTCGGTAATAGGGCGTCATGGCAAAGCCGTTGGGCAGCTCGTTGCCGATGCGCTGCATCTCTGCGGTCGATGGACTTCCCTGGTTCTCGGCATAGGGGATGTCCTTGCCGCCGAGCGTCCAGCTCGGGCCGGACACGCCAACCTCCGGGTCCCAGCCGCAGCTGGAGGCATACATGGGCACGATCGGTATGGCGCCGCTCACATATTGCGGGAAATAGGCCGCCAGCAGAACCGTCAGTTCGCCCCCTCGTGAGGCGCCCTGCACCGCAATCTTTCGCGCCCCCAGATTGGCCTGCATCCAGCGGAAGCCCTCTTCGAAATACTCCAGCGGCAGGCTGGAGATGGTGGTCGGCAGATCCTCATAGGCGAAATAGGCAAGGCTGAAGACGTCATAGCCCTGCGACGCCAGCACCGGCGCATAGCCGGCCTCCACCCCACCACCGGAGCCGGTCAGGCTCATGATCGCGCCCTTGACCCGGGTCCGATCCGGCTGCCGAAGCAGGACGCCCCGCAATCGCCCGTCGCGCACCGGGATCACTTCGATCCCCGGAAGAAGCCGATGCAGGTCCAGCACATGTTCGGCCGTCGGGCCGCTGTCGGCCGAAGCGGTCAGCTTCACCCGATAGGATGCATAGGGATCGGCAAAGTGCGGCTGCCCGAGCTTGTGCGCCTTCTCGGTCGCCTCGATCTGGAACCGCTTGTCCAGCCCGCTCTCCGGCTGCATGGACCAGAACAGTCCCGCCGGGTCGATGCCGGTGAAGGTCCCTTCCTCGCTGGGCGCATCGGTGACATCAACGAATCCCGTTGCGTCCGCGACAAACCGGCCGCTCGACCGCCAGGTAACTCCCGCGTCGTCGGCAAGCTCTGCCCTTATCCACACGGTCTCGCCTGCGGAAAAGCCCAATGCGCGCACCAGGATCGGATTCACATACAGGCCGTTTCCGGCATCGACATGGAGTTTGGGTCCGGTCATTTCGCACTCCCGTTCGGCGGCAGCTGTGTATAGAGCCAGCGCAGTCCCCGGCTGATTGCCGCGAACACCGCACTGCCATGGGTTTCATCGGGCAGGATCTGCGACGTTACGCGCACGCCGAGCCGCTGCGACAGGATGTCGGCCATCCGCACGGTGTCGTCAGCGATCGACGGAATCCCGCCCATCACACCCAGATACTGCCGCCAGATGGGGGTCTCGATGATGTCCCCAAACTCTTCGAACGCGCGCTCGCTGGTCTCGCGATCACCCGCGCCCAGCCAGACCGCTATGTCGAGCGGCGCGGCGGCAGCCGCGAAAGCCTCGGCCTGCTCGAACATCGCCGGTGTGCGCCACCAATAGGAGGAACCGAAGGCAAGATAGCGGCGGAAGCGCGATGTCTCGTTCAGCAGCGCATGCGTCGTGAAAAGCCCGCCGAGCGAATGGCCGATCAAGGTCCATTCGTCAGGGTCGACCGATGCTTCCGCTTCGATCGCGGGCATCAACTCGTCCTTCAGGAAAGCGAGGAAAGCGTCGGCCCCGCCCGACGGCGGGGCTGGCAGCTGCAGAATCTCGCCATAGGGTGCATCCCATTCGGGCCATGGCAAGGGTGTCAGGTCACGGTTGCGCGCCACCATGTAGGGTGGATCATTGTCCAGCGGGTAGCCGACCGACACAGCCACCGAAGGGGCAAATGCCGGTGACATCCCGAAGAACGTCGCCGCCTGGTGCAGCGTGCCCACGCAGGCGTTCCCGTCAGTGGCAAGGAGCGCAGGCCATCCGCCCGACGGGGGTTCACCCTGCGGTATCGTGATCGAAACAAGGAACCGGTGGCCCAGCCTGTCCGGCTGCACGGTCCACAGCGTCGTGCGGTGCAGCGTGTTGCTCGTTTCGCGGTGCAGAATCTGCATGGATCAAAGCTCCCGGAAGTGGATTGCCATGCCGCAGCCGTGGCTGGCCGGGACAACGAGCCCTTGGTCCACCCGACGGTGCGGCACACCCCCATCGCGCAGGGCCCAGCGGCACCGCTCCACCGAGTCCACGCCGATGGTGAAGGCCGCCCCGCGCGCGCTGACCCCTGCCTGCAGCGGCTGTGATCCGGGGACACGCCCCGCCGCCTCGTCGCAGATTTCGAGGAACTCGCCCCGCGGCGTCCGGAATGCCATCCGATCCGGCGCCTGCTCGTCGGGCTCAGCCCCGAACATCAACGACATATATTTGGCCACTCGGGCGACATCCTCGGCAAGATAACTGATCCCGAGCACGCGGCGGGTCGTGTTGGGGTGGCACTGCCAGCCAGGCATCCAGATCGCCTCAGGCTTGCGATGGTCCGACATGAAGAGCGAGGCGTGGATGTCATGCTCGTTGAAGGTATAGAAGGACCTGCTGTCGGTCTCGTCCCAGCCGCCTTCCGTCAGACGAACGCGCCGGGCCGCGCTGGCGATTGGCTGAGGGCTCAGCCCCTTCGCCCGCAATGGCTCGATCTCGTCCTCAAGGCAGCGCGAGGTGATCGACGTCTGCCAGTAGACGTCCTCGCCAAGCGAAAGCCAGGGCTGCATCCGACCGACCAATGGGGGAAAGCGGCAGTGATCGAAGTCACCGATCAGCTCGAGGTAGGTGTCCTCGAACTGCACGATCACGTTGGAAGTCCCGATCTCGACATGCTGCATCACGGGCATCACCCGAAAGCCCAGCCGCCGCCAAGCTTCGGCTGCGGTCTCGATTTCCCTAACGCAAATTACGAAATGATCCAGCGATCGCGAAGTCGGCATGTCACAGATCTCCCCGAGTTAGCGCTCGGGCCGGCAGCACAAGAAGGCGCCGGCCGCGTTGCGTGGAGATAGAAGCATGGCAGAGCGTGCCTGTGATGCCGGGCGGTGCGATTTCGTCCAGTCTCGATAGCAAGTCGTCAGTCCGCACAGCCATGCCTGAGCAGCGAGGCCGCATCGTGAAAGGGGGACAGGTCTTCAGTCTGGAGTCTGTCTCCATCAGGTTGTCTTCGTAACCCGCTTGAGGAGGTCCATCATGCTGTCGGTTCTCGACATTTTCCGCGTCGGCATCGGTCCGTCGAGTTCGCACACGGTGGGCCCCATGCGGATTGCGCTGCGCTTCCGCCGCGCGCTGGAGTCGGCCGGGCTGGTTCCACGCACTGCGCGGCTGGTCGCCCATCTCAGGGGCTCGCTCGCCTTCACGGGCGAAGGCCATGGCTCACCCCGCGCGGTCGTGCTGGGCCTGCTCGGCCATGCACCCGAGAGCTTCGACTCCGCCATCGCCGAAGCCGACCTAGGCTCAGGGCTCATTGCAGGGCTTCCCGAGGCGGTTGTGATCTGATTCATTGGCGGCATCGGGAGGTGCTGCCATGGCTGAGTTTCGCTGGTTATCTGAGGCGCAGATGTGCCGGATCGCGCGCTTTTTTCCGCTGTCGC
>JBKDAC010000510.1:0-1423 GCA_046316515.1 Sandaracinobacter sp.
TCGCATTGTTCAAATTCACCAGCAGCTTGCCCCACTGCACGCCCAATATGTTCATACTCTGCCCCAGCGGCAGGCCAGCCGCCGCAAACACCCCCTCGAACGGCGCGAGAACCAGACCGACGCCGTGAACCTCCGCTCAGCGGTGGAGATCGGTCCGATGCGCTATGTGCTGGGGATCGGGCTGGCCCTGGCGGTGCTGGCGTTCGTCGCTGCCTGTTTGTTCGGATATCTGCCCGCCGCATAACGGGTCACTCCCCCGGTGACGCGGATTGGGTCTGCTGATAGCTTATGCCGCACAGCGTCGCAGAACGCGCGCCAAAAGGAGATGACAGATGCGCATGACCGCCAGGATTTTTCTCACGGGGCTTGCCTTGTCCGTGGCTCTGCCAGCCACGGCCCAGTCGGCGGCCGATAGCTGGGACGGCCTTGTCGAGGTGAACGCCCGTCGGCTGGATGCGGCCTTCCTGCTGCCCGGTGCCGATTTCCGGCCCTACACCAAGGTGATGATTGACGAGCCCGAGGTCGCCTTCCGGCAGAACTGGCTGCGCGACGTGAACCGCGGCCGCTCGGCTGGACGGCGGGTGACCGACACGGATGCGCAGCGGATCCTGGATTCGGTCAGCGCCAGCACGGTCGATATCTTCACCCGCGCCTTCACCGATGCCGGATACGAGGTTGTCACGCGCCCCGGCCCCGATGTGCTGGAGGTGCGCACGGGAATCATGAACCTGTTCGTGAACGCGCCCGACACCATGTCGGCCGGGCGCGCCATGTCCTTCACCACCAATGCCGGCGAGGCGACGCTGGTGCTGGAGGCGCGCGACAGCCAGACCCGCGCGCTGCTGGCCCGGATTGTGGACCGGCGGGAAACGCGCGGCATTCCCGGCGCCAGCAACAGGGTGACCAACACGTCCGAGTTCCGCAGCCTTGCCAACAGCTGGGCGCGGATCGCAGCCAGCCGGCTGGGTACGCTGAAGGAAATCTCGCCGGTGCCCGACCCGCTGACGCCCGGGCAGCGGCTGCCCTGAGCCAGGAACGCCAGCGGCTGCCCTGAGCCAGCAGCGCCAGCGGCTGCCCTCAGGGCATCAGGCCCCTGCGGCATCGGCGAGCGAAATAACGGGGTGCACGCAGGCGCGGCGCTGCGCTAAGCCGCGACTGTCATGCCAGATCCCAATCCGCTCGAGGACTTCCGCCAATCGCTTGCCGCCGGCATGCGCGCACTCGGCCGCCGGCCCGAGTTCGAGTTGGCCTATACCGCCGACAAGCCGGCCTGCCACGGAGACCAGGCCCGCGTGCCTCAGCCGGGCCGGGCGCTGACGGCCGAGCAGGCGGCCGAGGCGCGGGGCTGGGCCGACAGTTTTGCCCTGCGGCGCCGCCTGCACGACCCGGCCGCCCACGCCGCCGTCACCGTCGGCCCCGGCCT
>JBKDAC010000511.1:0-1573 GCA_046316515.1 Sandaracinobacter sp.
GAGCCGGCATTGTGACGTTGATTGCCATTTTCCCGCCCCTCAGATGATCGACTTCACGGCAGCGACAACATCCGCCGCCCGAACCAGTGCCGCCTTTTCCAGATTGTTCGCATAGGGAAGCGGCACATCCTTGTTGGTCACGCGCAGCACCGGCGCATCCAGGTCATCGAAGCCCTTTTCCATCGCAATCGCAATGATTTCCGAGGCGATGCTGCAAGTCGGCCAGCCTTCCTCCACCACCACCATCCGGTTGGTCTTCTTCAGGCTCGCCAGCACGGCCGCCTCGTCCAGCGGCCGCAGCGACCGTAGGTCCAGCACTTCGCAGCTGACCCCCTCCCCTTCCAGCAGCTTCGCCGCCTCCAGCGCCACGCCGACGCCGATCGAGTAGGAGACCAGCGTGACGTCGGCCCCTTCGCGATAGAGGCGCGCCTTGCCGATCGGCACGACATGCTCGCCCTCCGGCACCTCGAAGCTCTGGCCATAGAGTAGCTCATTCTCAAGGAAAACCACCGGGTCGGGAGACCGGATCGCGCTCTTCAACAAGCCCTTGGCATCCGCCGAATCATAAGGGCTAAGCACAACCAGGCCCGGCACGCTGGCATACCAGGGCGCATAATTCTGACTATGCTGTGCCGCCACGCGGGACGCCGCGCCATTGGGCCCACGGAATACAATAGGGCACCGCATCTGACCGCCCGACATGTAATTGGTCTTGGCAGCAGAATTGATAATGTGATCAATCGCTTGCATGGCGAAGTTGAAAGTCATGAACTCGACGATCGGCTTCAGCCCGCCCATGGCCGCCCCGACGCCAAGGCCGGCAAAGCCATATTCGGTGATCGGCGTATCCACCACACGGGCGTCACCGAACTCTTCCAGCAGGCCCTGGGTCACCTTGTAGGCGCCCTGATACTGGGCAACCTCCTCGCCCATCACGAATACGGTCGCGTCGGCGCGCATCTCCTCGGCCATCGCGTCACGCAGCGCTTCGCGAACGGTCTGCTTGCGGCTGGGCCCCCCGAACACCACCATCTGCGCGGGCGCAACCGACATCGGCGCAGGCGAATCCGCTTTGAGCTGCGGGATCGCGGTCGCCTCCGTCGGCTCCTCCGTTCTGGCGGTCGGCGCCACGGTCGCCCCCGGTGCCTCCTCGCCGTCCACCGCAATCACGGCAATCACGGTGCCCACCTTCACGGCATCGGTGCCGGCAGCGACCTCCAGGCTGACGACCGTACCGGCCTCATCCGATTCCAGCTCCATCGTCGCCTTGTCGGTCTCGATCTCGGCGATCACCTGGCCGGGCTTCACGGCATCGCCGGGCTTCACCAGCCAGGTCGCAAGGGTCCCCTCCTCCATCGTTGGGGACATCGCAGGAAGCTTCACATACATCAGTAAGTTCCCACCAGAACATCCGTATAAAGCTCGGAAAGATCCGGCTCAGGCGCTTGTTCGGCAAAGTCGGCCGCCTCGGCCACGATCTTGCGGATTTCCTGCTCGCAGGCCTTGAACCAGGCCTCATCGGCATGGCCCAGCTCCAGCATCTCGCGCTTGGCGTGGTCGATCGGGTCCTTGT
>JBKDAC010000512.1:0-2476 GCA_046316515.1 Sandaracinobacter sp.
GCCGCCAACGTCCGCGAGCGAAGATCCATCGAAAGCGGTCTGCCCATCCATGCCGGCCTCCATCTCCAGCCAGCATCCTGAATCAGACTTTCACGCCCTTGGGAATCCCAGCAGATTCAAATGGGTCGGAAAACGCTCTAGTAGTTGAACCGAAAGCCTCCGGTGAAGCGTCGGCCGAACTGTTCAAACTCAATGGTGCGGAAGTCCTCGCCAACGAAGCGGCGGCCAGGTCCATCCAGCAGGTTGGCGCCGTCGAAGTAGATTTCTAAGCGGTTCGTCAGCGCATAGCGGATGGAGAAGTCCAGCTCTCCGTCGGCCGCCCAGTAGAAATCGCCGCCGACTGCCGGGTCGCCCAGGCTGTCGATCCAGCTCGAGCGATACTGGTACGAGATGCGGGCCGACAGGCCGTACTTCTCGTAATAGGGACCGAAGTTCCAAACGATGTCCGACGAACCCGGCAGGCGCACCCGCTCGCCGTCTGGCGTCCGCGCCCGCGAGCGGTTGAGCGTCAGGTTGGTCTGCAGGCCGAAGCCGCCCCACCATTTGTTGTCGTCCAACACATTGTCCAGCTGCATCTGGAAGGCGCCCTCGACGCCGTAGATCTCGCCATCGCCGCCGTTAACAGTGGTGCTGAAGACATAGTCCGACCGGTCGACGCCCGGCGTGTTCAGTATGTCCGAATTGAACTGCTGGGTGAAGTCAAACAGCACGTCACGGGCCCCCTTGTAGAAGGCGCCGACGGCCATGTAGCCGCCTTTCTGGGGGAAGAACTCCCAGTAGAGGTCGACCCCCCAGGTCTTCTCCGGCCGGGCATCTGGGTTGCCGCCCGAGATCGTCTGGTTCGCATCGTTGAAGGTGAAGTTAGGGCGCAGCACCGGATAGTCCGGGCGGGCCGCACCGGTGTTGAACGACAGGCGGACCTTCTGCTCTTCGGTCGGCGTCCAGTTGATGTGGGCGCTCGGGAACACGCCGGTAAAGTCGTTGTCCACGGTGATCAGCCCCAGCTGCGAATAGGCAGTTGCCGAGTTCTTCACATGCTCGACCCGGGCACCATAGATGATGTTGCCCCAGCCGAAGGTGGTGAGGCCCATCGCATAGCCCGAATAGACCTGCTCGCCCACCTTGTAATAGTTGGCCTTATCGAAGACCTTCGGGGTCACAGTGGCCGCCTGGGCCACGATGTTGATCAGCGCGGTCTTCGAGAAATAGCGGAAATCATAGCCGAGCGGCAGGCGGCCCTTGTAGGCGCCGTCTATGGTGACGAAGCTGGGGCTGGTGGGGATGCCCGCCCGCGCGATCTGCGTTGCGCCGGCGTCCATCAGATATTCGTCAACTTCCTTCACGCGGTCATCATATTGCAAGCCGAAGCTGAAGCGGGTGTCGCCGAACAGCGTCGTGTCGCGCTTCAGATCGATCCGCGCGGTGTAGGCATCCGTCGTGTCGCGGGCATCCAAGTCGCGAACCCGGGTCAAGCTCAGCGGGAAATCCTCTAGCTGCCGCACCGGAGCGCCGGCCGACAGCTGGCCGTTCGCCGCGCGCAGCGTACGGAACAGTGCCACCTGGGCATTGAGCGGGTCGGACAGGTTATAGCCCACAGTCACGCGGTTGATCGCGTTCACACCGTTGGTGCCGAAGCTCGGGCTGTCATAGTTCAGCTGGCCCGCGTTCGACCGGTCGTCGATCGAGCGGGTGTAGTTCCCGCGCCAGCTCAGCTTCCAGTCGCCGAATTCATGGTCCCCGCCGATGGTGTTCACCCAGACCGACTGGACGAACTCACGGGCGAGATAGTTGGTGTTGTTGTCGATTCCGAAGACGGTGCCGTTTAGCGGGGTGTTCCCCGTGCAGACATCGGCATAGCCCGTCGTGTTGGGGGCAGGCGGCGCCGGGACCGGCGGCGGGCAGGGGAGCGGGCTGTTTGGTACCCGGCTATCCTGGTCGTCCATGTCGAAGATGTGGTTGTTGCGCAGTTCATCGTCGGTAAAGGCCGAATAGATGGTCGTTGCGAAGATGCGCTGCCCACTTTCGGGCTGCCACTCCAGCCGCGCTGTGGTGCTGTAGTTGGCGCGCGTCAGGCGATAGAGCTTGTTCTCGGTCTCGCGCGCCCACAACCGGTTCTCGAAGCCTGGCCGCTGGTCGCGCGGAACGACTTCCCAGTCCGTCTCGAAATTGTCGGTCGCCATATCGCGCTGGTAAAAGCTGCCCGAGATCAGGATCCCGAACTGGCGGTCGCTCCCGAACCGGTTGGAAAACAGCAGCGTGGCTTCATATGCGCCGCCGCCACCCAGGTCGACATAGCCGGCCCCGGCCTTGGCCGCGACATGGAGGCCTCGGAAATCGAACGGAGAGCGGGTCACGATGTCGACGTTGCCGGCGATGGTCTCGCCGCTCATGTCCGGCGTCACCGCTTTGCGCACGATGATCTGCGAAGCGATCGCCGCGGGGATGGAGTCGAAGCGGGCGTCCCGGCCTTCCGGGC
>JBKDAC010000513.1:0-2665 GCA_046316515.1 Sandaracinobacter sp.
GGCGTGCAGCCGACGGGGTTGCGCCGCAGAAGGTGGCCGCGGCCGGGCTGGGCAGCGCGCAGCCGATCGCGACCGTGGACACAGACGAAGGGCGGGCGCAGAACCGCCGAACACTGATCATCATAACCGCGGCGTGACGCGGGCTGTTAGGGGACCCTTGATGTCGTTGATGTTCGAGCCGCTGAAGAAATATGCGACCTTCCGGGGGCGGGCCCGCCGAACGGAATACTGGCTGTGGCAGCTGTTCCTGATCCTGGTGTTCGGGGTGCTGACCGCCTGGCTGTTCGCGCAGGCCGGGCCGATCCCGCCAGGCGCCACGCCCGAGGAGATCAGCGCGATCCTGGAGGCCAAGCCGGGCACCACGCTCCCTGCCCTGCTGATCGCGATCGCGTCGCTCGGGCTGTTCCTGCCCACGTTCGCGGTGTCGGTGCGTCGCCTGCACGACAGTGACAAGTCGGGCTGGTGGCTGCTGCTGAACCTGACCGCGATCGGCGGGCTGGTGCTGTTCATCTTCTATCTGCTGGATGGCACGCCCGGGCCGAACCGGCATGGCGCCGATCCGAAGGGGCGTTCGCTGGCCTGAGCGGGGAATGGGGCGGCGCGGGCCGCCCCCACCTGTCAGCCGCGCCGCATCACCACCGGCAGGCTGCGATAGCCGTGGACGAACGAGGAATAGACCCGCGTCGGCGCGCCGACCACTTCCACGCGCATCTTCCGCTTCTGCATTTCCTCCAGCAGGATGCCCAGCTGCAGTTCGGCGAGGCGGGCACCGACGCAGCGGTGGATACCGAAGCCGAACGAGAGGTGGCGGCGGCTGTTTTCCCGTAGGGGATCGAACACGTCGCCATCGGGGAAGATGGTCTCGTCGCGGTTGGCCGACAGATACCAGAGGATGGCCTTTTCACCGGCGCGGATCAGCTGGCCGCCGATCTCGAAATCCTCAGTCGCGGTGCGGCGCATATGGGCCAGGGGCGTCTGCCAGCGGATCAGTTCCGACACGCCGTTCGAGATAAGGGCAGGGTCCGCCATCATCTTCGCCCAGTTTTCCGGATAGAGGTTCTGTACCATGGCAGAACCCGTCATGGTGTTGCGGGTGGTGTCGTTGCCGCCCACGATCAGCAGCACGAGATTCCCCATATACTCCATCGGCGACATGTTCTTCGTCGCTTCGGAATGGATCATCATGGAAATGAGGTCGGGGCGCGGTTCCTTGTTGGCGCGGTCCTGCCACAGGTTGGTGAAATAGCCGGCCATCTCGAACATGGTCGCCCAGCGTGCCTTGTTCAGCTCATCATCCTCGATCGCCTCGAAATCGACGGCGGCGTCCGACCATTTGGTCAGCAGGCGCCGGTCTTCCCAGGGGAAATCGAACAGGATCGCCAGCATGCCGGTCGTCAACTCGATCGAGACCTTGTCGACCCAGTCGAAGGTCTCGCCCACGGGCAGGCTGTCGAGCAGCTCGACCGTGCGGCGGCGGATGTCCTGGTTCTGACGCACCATTTCGGCGGGCGTGAAGGCGGGCGATACAGTGCGGCGCTGGCCGGTGTGCTGGGGCCGGTCCATCGCGATGAACATCGGCAGTTCGGGCTCGTCGCCCCGCTCCTCGGGCCGGTCGGCGATGGTGATTCCGCCCTTCTCCCAGCTGGACGAGAAGATGTCGGGGCGTCCCTCCACCTCCATAATATGCTGGTGAGACACGACGCTCCAGTAAGAGCCGTAGATGCTCTCGGGGCAGTAGTGCACAGGGCCCGCCGCACGCAGCTGCGCGAAATAGGGGAGCACATGACTGTACTCGGTCCACAGGTGCGGGTTGCCGATGTCGAGGACTTCCAGCGGCAGATGCGCTGTGCGTGCAAGCGTGGCCATGGTCTTACTCCCCGGAGGGTCAATCCCTCTCGTTGGAGCTGAGGCTAACTCAAATCGCCCCCGAGTCAAGGGAGTGCGGAGTTCAACTCCGCACTTTTCGACAGACGCCGTTTGTCAGGCAACAGCGCGCTTTTTCTCCCACTCGGCGACCACGGCGGTCGCGACGGCATTGCCGACGACGTTGGTGGCCGACCGCCCCATGTCGAGGAAATGGTCGACGGCCAGAATCAGGATCAGGCCGGCTTCGGGAATGTTGAACTGGCCCAGGGTCGCCGCGATCACCACCAGGCTTGCCCGCGGAACCCCGGCCATGCCCTTGGACGTGACCATCAGGATCAGCAGCATGGCCACTTCCTGCGCGATCGTCAGATCGATGCCATAGGCCTGGGCGATGAAGATGGTGGCAAAGGCACAGTACATCATCGAGCCGTCGAGGTTGAAGCTATAGCCCAAGGGCAGCACAAAGCTCGCGATCTTGGGCGGCACGCCGAAGCGTTCCAGTGCTTCGAGGGTGCGCGGATAGGCGGCCTCGGAGCTGGCGGTGGTGAAGGCGAGCACGAACGGGTCGCGGATTTCCAGCGCCAGGCGGCCCACATTGCCCATGCCGATCACCAGCCCACCTGCGAACAGGATGGTGGCCATCAGCAGCAGCAGGGCGACATAGAATCCGCCCATGAACGCACCATAGGTGACGAGCACGCCGAGGCCGCGCTCGGCGATCGTCGCAGTGATGGCGGCAAACACGGCCAGTGGGGCAAAGCGCATCACGAAGCCCGTCACGATCAGCATCAGGTGCATC
>JBKDAC010000514.1:0-636 GCA_046316515.1 Sandaracinobacter sp.
CCACGCAATAGAGACAAGGCGCCGTAGCGGGTCATTGTAGCGCGCCCGCGCGAGCATCGCTCGTCATCGAGGGGCCCGCCAGATCGCGGCGGCAAGCCTGTAGTTGTTGGCGCCCAGCAGCCCCCTCACATCGTCGTCGGACCAGCCGGCGGCCAGCAGAAGATCAACGATCACGGGAATGCGTTCGGGCTCGACCATTCGGGCCCCGCCTGCATAGCCTGCATCCGCCGGGAATAGCTGTGGGTTGTTGCGGATATAGTCGTCGAGCTCCTGTGCATCGAACACATAGTCGAGACCAAGGCCGACATGGTCGGGCCCTATGCGGTCGGTGATGTATCGAATGTGGCGGACGATCGCCTCCGTGCTATTGTCATTGCGGCCCAGGAACTCGCCGATCCCGTTGATATTCACCACTCCCCCGGTACGCGCGCAGGCGATCATCAGATCGTCCGGGATGGTGCGCGGGTGATCCCGCAGCGCCAGCGCATTGGAGTGCGAGAAGATGACGGGCTTCTGCGCAAACTCCATTGCCTCGCGCGCGGTGCGATAGCCGGTGTGGGAGCAGCACAGCAGGATCCCCAGCTCTTCCATGCGGCGGATCACCCGGCGGCCGAAATCCGTCAGGCCCGTGTCCGT
>JBKDAC010000515.1:0-885 GCA_046316515.1 Sandaracinobacter sp.
GCGAAAGGCTCAAGCGACAGACTATCGAGCATCGGCGCTTGCAACACCGCAAGCTCGCCGCCTAACATCAACCCCCAGACGAGGCCCGCACTCCGCTAAGCTACGCCGCAACCTGTGCCAAATGTTCTGACGACGGACAGCTGTACTTGACCCGGCCTCTGTTCATCGATCAGGCTAGAGGAAGGAGTATGTGACAGCAAGGCGAACTGTGTCCCGCCGAACCCGATTGCCAGACCGAGGGCGCCGGCCACGACTCGCCAGCTGATCCGCTGCTCGAACCGCTCCAAGGTGCTGGCCAACGCAGGTCCCCTTACCAGTGAGTGGTAATGCTACCCTGACTTGTGCATAGTGGCGAGGGGTCGTTGGATGCACGGATTGACGTGACGCAGAACGACCTTGCTCTCGCCCGCCTGACAGAGCCCCAGCGCGAATGCCTGAGGCTGGTCATGGCAGGCTACAAATCCAAGGAAATCGCCCATGCCCTTGGCATAGGGGTTGATGCGGTCAACAAGCGCATCGCCGGCGCGAAGGAGACCTTGGGGGCTCCCAGTCGGTTCGCAGCTGCACGGCAGCTGGCGGCATTCGAGCGGCAGGAGCCTGCCCATTCTCTGGTAAGCCAAACTTTGGCCGTTGAGGCAGAGCGACCCGTCGTCGACCCTGTTGCTCGTTCAGCAGTCGAGGACTTCCACCATGACGAGCCTGCCCAGCTGTATCACGTTCAGGAGCCACACTCGGTCTACGGGGCAGCAGCTGCAGGACCCATTCCGGAACCTGCGCAGGGCTTCGCCCTCGGCGCCGGTCAGCTGGTGGCGACGCCACTCCGGACCTTCCTGCTCTGCCTGGTGGTCGGCATCATCCTTGCCCTGCTGACCCGCCTCTAGAACC
>JBKDAC010000516.1:0-1647 GCA_046316515.1 Sandaracinobacter sp.
GCCTTCAGCGCGTCAGAGTATCCGAAGCCCGGCGCATGGCCATGCTTGGCACCCACGATGCCATAGAGGTTGGGGCCGATGCCGGCAGCACCGCCCTTGTCGATCGAGTGGCACGAGGCGCACTTCTTGAACTGGGCTTCGCCCTTGGCCGGATCGGCCGACGCAAGGAAGAATTCGATCGGCTTCTCGGCTTCCGCGGCCGCCCCGCCTGTGCCTGCGCCTGCCTCGGCCTCGACGCCCTGCACCACATAGGCGGGCGTCTTCGGCAGGTGGACCGGGAACATATAGCCCGTCAGGATCGAAAGACCGAGCACCGAAATGGCTGCCGCCAGAACCCAGCCGGCAATCTTGTTCCACTCGTAGCTGTCCACCTGACCTGATCTCCGAAGCCTGTGTTGTGGTCGCTGCGCTGCCCCGGCACTGGCGCGCACCGATGGTGCGGCCGGCGCAGCTGCACCCGAATGCCCGGCCTCATAGAAAGGGCGGCCGTGCTTGGCAATGGCTGCGAAACGCGCCAGGTGTCAGCCGATTGCCGCAGGGGCGCTTCTTCCAGCGCCGGGCATCTGCTAGGCAGCCATGCAGTTGACGGCAGGGCTGGCTGTCGGCAAGCCCGCTGCGATGCAGAACTACCCGCCAAACGCGCAGCATTTGGTCGACGAGATGCGCGCCCGCGCGGCCGAGGCGCCCGACCGTGCCGTCGCCTTCCAGGGCGCGCCCGGTGCCTATTCGCACCAGGCCGTCCGGGAAACCTCGCCCGATGCGCTGCCCTTGCCCTGCTTCAGCTTTCAGGACGCTCTTGTCGCCGTCTCCGAAGGGCGCGCGGCGCTGGCCGCCATCCCGGTCGAGAACAGCCTGCACGGCCGGGTGGCCGATGTGCATTTCCTGCTGCCCGAATCGGGGCTGTCGGTGGTCGGCGAACATTATGTGAAGGTAGAGCATTGCCTGCTGGGCGTGCCCGGGGCGAAGCTTGCCGAGGTGAAGGAGGTGATCTCCCACCCGCAGGCGCTGGGCCAGTGCCGGCGCCGCAGCCGCGATCTGGGCCTGGTCGCAACCACCTATGCCGACACTGCCTCGGCGGCTGCCGCAGTCGTCAGCAACGGGGATCGCAGTGTCGCGGCAATCGCCTCGCGCCTTGCCGGCGAGCTTTATGGCAACGCGCTGCTGATCGACGGCTTCCAGGATGCCGACCACAACCGCACGCGATTCCTGCTCCTCTCGCGCACCCCACGCGACGTGTCGGGCCTGGAGGGGCGGTTCAAGACTACGCTGCTGTTCGAGGTGAAGCACGCCCCTGCCGCCCTGTTCAAGGCGCTGGGCGGCTTTGCCACCAACGGGATCAACCTGACCCGGCTGGAAAGCCATCTGCGCGGCGGGGCCTTCGTCGCGGCCGAGTTCCTGATCGACATAGAGGGGCGGCCGGACGACGTGGCCGTGGCCCGCGCGCTCGAGGAACTGGCTTTCCACTCGAAATGGGTGCGCCTGCTGGGCAGCTATCCGATGGTGCCGCCCGAGATTGCCGCGCCTTAAGCCTGACGCGCTTTTGCCGTGACCCTTGGTATGGGCCCTGTTTTGGGTCATGTTTTGGGCTATGTGACAGGGGGGTCTCAGCGATTCGCCGACCGGAAGGGGGTCGGCCAATGTCAGGCA
>JBKDAC010000517.1:0-551 GCA_046316515.1 Sandaracinobacter sp.
GGTTGGCCCCTTCGACGGCTTCGGCACCCACCCCATCGCCGGCGACGGCTATCTGACGGGCATCATGGACGTGTCGAAGGGGCCCCACCGCCGCCAGGAAGGGCCGGATGAAGCGCGGCGTCACTTCGGAGGGCTTCACGATGACCGCACAGCCCGCCGCCAGTGCCGGCAGCGTGTCGATCAGCGCCAGCGTCAACGGGAAGTTCCAGGGGCTGATCACCCCCACCAGCGGATTGGGCACCAGGTTCAGCCCCACCTCGACGCGCGGGAAGCCGGCCTGGATGCGGCGCGCTTCCTGCTCGGCGATCAGTGTCGGCGCCTGCACCGCCCAGCGCCGACAGGTGCCCACCATGCTCGCCACCTCCAGCCGCGAGATCGCCTGCCGCCCGGTGTCGGCCGTCAGCGCCGCAGCAATCGGGTTGGCATGCCGCTCCATCGAGTCCGCCAGCGCTGTCAGCGCCGCAGCCCGGCCATCGGGCCCCAGCGCCTCCCAGCCCGGCTGCGCCGCCCGCGCCCGCGCGGACACGTCGGCAAGCGCATCAGCCCCCAAC
>JBKDAC010000518.1:0-3292 GCA_046316515.1 Sandaracinobacter sp.
GCAGATGGAGAGCGCGATCATCAGGAACACGAACTGCCGTTCGTTGGCGGCGAACGGCAGGGCCGCCGCAAAGGGCGTGGCGATCGCGCATCCGATCTGCATGAGCCTGAGCCCGGCGCTCGAACCCCAGCGCCTGGCAAAGCGCCATAGAATTGCGCTCGCCAGCAGCAGGCCGACGCCGCTCGCAGCTGCAAGGGGAAAGCCGAGCGCGACATTGGCAGCGGCGGTTGACAAGCCGAAGCGGCGCTCGAGGATGGCGGGTGCCCAGAACAGGATCAGCCCGAACCCGCTATAGTAGATGGAGGTGGCGATGAATGTCAGGAGGATGGTGCGCCCCTCGACCCGCAGGAAGGCTGCGAAGTCAGCCTGGGTGAGCCCGCCCGTTCCGATTCTTCCGCTCGCCTGCGAGGCCACGGCGGGAAGCACCGCCAGCAACCCGGCGAGAAGCAACCCTAGCCCGGCAACGGCGATGCAGACGGCGCGCCAGGGTTCGAGCCCGGCGACGCCTGTGCCTTCGAAGAAGCCAAGCATCAGCCCCGCCAGCCCGTATACCGCGTAGCTTCCCATCACGAGGGTCGCAACCAGCAGCGAATTGGCGAGATGGCGGTGGCGGTCGGTGAATAACGCGGGCACCATTGCGTAGAGCATCGGGAGCAGCGCCGCATCGCCGAGGTTGATGCCGACGACTCCGCCGACGAGAACCGCCGACGTCGGGGCGATGCCCATCAGAGCTGTGCCGCCCGACCAGGCGATCATGCAAAGGGCGAGCACCTTGCGCCGGCCGAAACGGTCCGCGGCGGCGCCGATCGGGAAGGCAGCAACGGCACTGACCCCTGCGATCGCGAGACCGGTTATCAGTCCGATCGCAGTGTCCGACAGCGCGAGCGAGTTCTTGATCGGCTCGACGAGAATGGAGAGCAATGCGCCGCTCGAGGCCCCCAGCAGGCCGATGAGGCACAGGATTAGGAGCGCGATCCACGCTCGCCAGGCGGAGGTGTCGCCGGCGACGGCCAAGGGCAGCCTATGCCGTCACCGGTTGAGAGCTGCAGCCGCGGCGGCCGCCTGCCCGAACAGCGCCTTGCGATCGACCTTGTGGGTTCCACCGACCGGGAGCGCGTCGACGAACACGACCGAGCGGGGATGCGCATAGGCCGGACCGTTGGCGAGCGCAAAGGAGCGGACCTCGTCGGCTGACACTGTGGCGCCGGGCACTGTCACCACGAAGGCGATGGGAATCGCGCCCTTGATCTCGTCGTCGGCCGGGATCACAGCTGCCTGCAGAACGGCCGGGTGCCGTTCCAGCAGTTTTTCGACTTCGCCGGGGTAGATGTTCTCGCCGCCGCAGACGAACATGTCGTCGGCGCGGCCGACGAAGTGGAAGAAGCCGTCGGCGTCGCGGCGAACGATGTCGCCGCTGTCATACCAGCCGTCGTGGAGCCGAGTGGCGCTGACCTCGGGCAGGTTCAGATAGCCTTCGGTGACGGCCGGGGTCCGCGTGTGCAGCACCCCATGGTCTGCGGTTCCACCCACCAGACGCCACTCTGCCCCGGGATAGGGGTAGCCGAGCGCGAGCGGCGGGCGCGGCTTCCCCTCGGGGTGGGGGCCGAACACGGCCGGGCCGGATTCCGTCGTGCCATAGCTATTGCGCATCTCGGCTGCCGGGAAGATCAGCTTCACCCGGTCGATCAGCGCCTCGGTCAGCGGGGCCGAGCCGATGGCCAGCTTGGTGACCGAGTTCAGGTCCAGGGTCGCCAGCAGGTCCTCCTCGCGCGCCATCATCGCCAACATCGTCGGAATACCGCTGAGGCATGTCAGCCGCTCGCGCGCGGTGATCTCGAGAAACTGGCGCGGATCGAAGGCAGGCATGGAATAGGTTCGCCACCCCAGTGCCAGCGCGACCGTGGTGAAGAACAGGCCGTTCATGTGATAGGCGGGTGCCGCGATCAGTGTCCGTTCGGGCGCGGGGCCGGTCGCATCGAGGAAGCGTTCCAGCGCCCACAGCTGGCCGGCGTGCGACAGCGGCACGCCCTTCGGCCGCCCGGTCGATCCTGAGGTGTAGAGGATCTCGCACCAGTCCTTAGGCCCGGGGCGGACAGGCTTCATCCCGTCGGCAGCCATCAGGGCTTCGAGCGACTCCTGGTGCATCGGAAGGCAGGGTATGTCCGCCGGCGCCAGCTCGCGGAACTCGTCGGCGACGAAAGCCGCCTGGCAGCCGCTGTCGGCTAGCATGAATGCGAGTGTTTCGCGCGGCATCCGGTAGCTGAGCGGCACGGCGACCAACCTTGCCCGCATCAGGGCGAGATAGAGCAGTGTGAAGTGCGCGCCGTTGCGGGCGATGATGCCGACCGCGGTGCCGCGTTTGAACCGGGCAGCGAGGCCGCCGGCCAGCCTCGCTGCCATCAGATCCATCTCGGCAAGCGCAAAGGCCCGGCCGGTCGCGAGGTCGACATAGGCGGCGTCCGGGCTGGGATCGCGGCAGATGATGTCGCCGAGGTTCCCGCTCGGGAATCGCGTGCTCATGGCCGGATCAGCAGCTTGCCGACGACCTCCCGGTCTTCCAGCATCCGCTCGGCCTCGGCCGTTTCCTCCAGGGGAAGGATCCGGTCGATCGCCGGGTCAAGCCGCCCGATGGCGATCAGCCCCATCAGCTCTTCAAGGTCGGTGACGGACCAGCCGTTCGATCCGATCATCCGGTGCTCGAATGTCCACAGGAAGCGCATGTCGAGGCCGACGTCATATCCGGCGGTCGCCCCGCAGGTCAGGATGCGCCCGCCGCTCGTCACGCACCGCTGGGTTTCCTTCAGCGTGTCGCCGCCGGTGAAGTTCACCGCCACGTCGACACCGCCTCCTCCGCCAACGCGCGGCTTGCCGAACAGCGCCTTTACGCCCTCCAGCACGGACCCCGTCGCATAGTTGATCCCGTGGTCCGCCCCCAGCGCCATCAGGCGCTCCAGCTTGCTGTCACTGCTGGCGCAGGCGATCACTTCGGCGCCCGCCATCTTCGCGATCTGGATGCAGGCTGCGCCGACGCCGCCGCTCGCCCCCAGGATCAGCACCCGCTCTCCAGCCCGCACCTGCCCTTGTGTCATCAGCATCCGATAGGCAGTGCCATAAGCGAGCGGCAGAGAGGCTGCCTGTTCCAGCGTAACGCTGTCGGGCACGCGTGTCCGTCGTCAGAACATTTGGCACAGGTTGCGGCGTAGCTTAGCGGAGTGCGGGCCTCGTCTGGGGGTTGATGTTAGGCGGCGAGCTTGCGGTGTTGCAAGCGCCGATGCTCGATAGTCTGTCGCTT
>JBKDAC010000519.1:0-10419 GCA_046316515.1 Sandaracinobacter sp.
ATTCGGTCGCGCGCGCTGGTCATCGTCAACGGCAACAATGTTCAGGCGAGCCTTGAGCTAGAGCGGCGTGTGTTGCGCGTGCGGCTTGACCCTCAGGTGCCGAACCCGGACGAACGCAAGCACACGTTTGACATGCTCGACGAAGTTCGCAGGAATAGGCCGCAGCTTGTCCGTGACATTCTGACGATCGTGCAAGCCTATGAACAGGCAGGGCGGCCGGGATTACCGGTACCGCTCGGCAACTTCACCGAATGGAATGTTCTGCGCGGTGCGGTCATGTGGCTTGGCTTACCCGATCCCGTGAAGGATCGGCAGAGCCACTTCGCCGCCAGCCCGGAAGTGATGGAGCGGGTCGCGCTTTTCGGACTCCTCTACCGGGTGTTCAGCCTGGAACCGTTCCTGACCCGTGACATCGAGGGCCGGGACGAAGTGCGTAGGGCGTTGCAGCTTATGCTCGAACGCAATGAATGGAGTTCTAAGAGCGCGGGGCGCTTGCTCAAGCGCCACGTCGATAATCTCACCCATGGGCTGACTCTTCGTAGCCGGATGCTTTCGCAAGGCATTCAGCAATGGCGGCTGGAGGGCGAGCCGACAAAGGACTTGATCGAATACATCGAGGGGTTGTCTATGGATCGGATGTAAAAGGGTTTTCCGGGTTTTGCGGTTTTGAGACGCATCGAAGGGAAGAAAGGTTAACAACCTGGGGAGGAGCACGCCCCCCGCCTTCGTGAGCCGAACCGCAAAACCCGCGAAACCGCATCCTGCTATCAGGCCAATATCAGGGGCAGGCCAGCTGGACGGGCACCAGCTAAATGGCGATTATCTGGCTCATCCGGGTGTCCGGGTTCCACTTTACGCCCATATTTTGGCCAACCGAACCGCCAGCGATTGACGCGGTGGCGGCGGCCTATCGCCCGTCCAAATCCGATCCACGTCTAGCAGGTTGAAGCCTGAGCGGGTGCCTTCGACCGTAACGCGCTGCCCGCGCATACGCCAGCCCCGGCGTGGCAAATCGACAAACCAGAATGCGCCGCCGCCGACCTCAAGCCTATGGATGCGATTGCCATCGTCCCAGCGCAGCTCGCCAGTCACGGTGTGGCGCGTGCCCATTGGCATGGCGCTGCTCCCCGCGAAGTCGATGGCGGTACGCCCCCGCGCTCGACTTCACCCATGAACCTGGTGATCGGGGAGTTAGTAAACCGAACGCATCCGGCCCCTGCGACCTTTAGGCTGGGAAGCCCTGGACATACGTCACAGGCTCCCCGACCATAGGGTCAAGGATGTTGGGCCACAGTCGGGCGGCCCACCGATGCGTTCGAGGTTACTAAGCCCCGGCAGCCATGCGTGGTGGCTGCGAGCGCCTTATCGGCCAAGGGCGCTAACGAGGCAACAAAATCCGCGCTAGATACAAACAGCGTCGGAAAACAGCCACTTGAGGGCTACGCCGTCACGGTCAAAAGTGACATGCTATCTCGGCCATACCGTCCGAATTACCGTCTTTTTCGGACGGTGGCTCCAGATGATGGCGGCTAAGTCATTGAAAAGATTGGTGGACGCACTAGGGCTCGAACCTAGGACCCGCTGATTAAGAGTCAGCTGCTCTACCAACTGAGCTATGCGTCCATTCCAGCCAGAACAGGGCCGGCGGGAGCTTTCCTCCCGTGGGAGGCGGGCCGTTACCAAGGCCTTATCCTCTTGTCCAGCCGATTCTGCGCAGCAGCAGCGCCCGCCGCCCTATAGATGCTCCAGATGCCGCTGTCGGTACACGCCCATGATGATCCCCAGCGCGATCATCACCGTCATCATCGCACTGCCGCCATAGCTGACCAGCGGGAAGGGAATGCCCACCACGGGGGCAAGGCCCATCACCATCATCGAGTTGATCAGCACATAGAAGAAGATCGTCATCGACAACCCGGCTGCCAGCAGTCGCGCGAACTGGGTGCGCGCCTGCAGCCCCACCCGGATCCCCCAGTTCAGCACCAGCCCATAGCTGATCAGCAGGGCCGCGCCCCCCATCAGCCCCCATTCCTCGGCCATGGTCGCAAACACGAAATCCGTGTGCTGCTCGGGCAGATACTGCAGATGGCTCTGCGATCCCTCCAGAAAGCCCTTGCCCGTCAGCCCGCCCGATCCGATCGCGATCTTGGACTGGGTGATGTGATACCCCGCGCCCAGCGGGTCGGCCGACGGATCCATGAAGATCAGCACCCGCCGCTTCTGGTAATCGTGAAGCAGGTTATAGACCAGCGGCAGTGCCGCGATGCCGGCCGCGCCCGGAATCAGGAACCAGCGCAGCGGCAGCCCGCCCAGGAACATGATCGTCGCCCCGCCCGCCACGATCATCAGACCGGTGCCCAGGTCGGGCTGCAGGATCACCAGCAGGAACGGCATGCCGATCAGGGCCAGCGGCGGCCAGATGCCCGGCAGGCGGGCTGCATAACCGCGCGGCAGATAATGATAGAAGCGCGCCAGCACGATCACGATCGCCAGCTTCATGAACTCCGACGGCTGCAGCCGGATGAAGCCCAGGTCCAGCCATCGCTGCGACCCGCCGGAAATGCCGCCGACGATCTCCACCCCGATCAGCGCCACCAGAACCACGGCATAGAGCGGATAGGCAATGCGCAGCCAGAAGCCGATCGGAACTTGGGCGATCATGATCGCTGCCCCCAGGAATATGGAAAAGCGCACTGCGTGGTTCAGCGCCCAGGGCTGCATGCTGCCGCCCGCCGCGGAATAGAGGACAACAACGGCAAAGGCCCCTATGCCCGCCACCAGCAGCAGGATCCGCCAGGGCAGGGCCAGCACTCGCTGCGGCCAGCGGGCATTCAGCAGGCTGCCCATCATGTGCCGGTGCCTCCACCACCCGGCGCAGCCGGCGCCAGCCCAGCCGCCATCGCGGCCGCTGCGCGCGCCTGTTCCTCCTGCCGGATCAGCTCCTGCTCCCGCGCGATCCGGGCCCGCTCGCGCGCCTCCAGCACGCCGGCCAGCTGCTTTTCTGCCGCCGGCCGGTCGAAGATATAAGTCAGCACATCCTTGGCGATGGGCGCCGCCGCCTGCGATCCGCCGATGCCATGCTCCACCACCACGCTGATCGCATAGCGCGGATTGTCCACCGGCGCGAAGGCGATGAACAGCGCATGGTCGCGGAACTTCCACGGCACATTCGCCCCGCCCCTGGCCGAGCCCGAGATGCGCCGCACCTGCGCCGTTCCGGTCTTGCCCCCCATCCGGATGCCCGGCACCCGCAGCGCCGACGCCCGCGCCGTTCCGCCGGGGCCGTTCACCACATCGTCCATCCCCTGGCGCACCACCTCCAGATATTCGGGCGGCACGGGCAGCGGCTCGAAGGGCTTGGGCGCGCCACCCACCAGCATCCGCGGCTCAACCGCGCGGCCCGTCGCGATGCGCGCGGTCATCACCGCCAGCTGCAGCGGGTTCATCAGCACATAGCCCTGGCCGATCGCCATGTTCAGCGTGTCGGCAACCTTCCACTCTCGGCCAAAGCGCTTCTGCTTCCAGGCCGGATCCGGCACCTCGCCGCCGCGCTGCTCGGGCATGGGGAGGTCGAACTCATGCCCCAGCCCCAGCTTGCGGGCCATGTCGGCAACCGCCTGCGCCCCCACCTGCCGCGCCATGGTATAGAAATAGACGTTGCAGCTCTTGGCGATGCCCGACCGCATGTCGACCGATCCATGGCCTGATCGCTTGTGGCAGTGCCAGGTGTTGCTCCCCAGCCGATAGCGGCCATTGCACACCACCCGGTCGGTCGGCAGCACATCATTGGCAAGCGCCGCCAGCGCGGTCACCGGCTTGAAGGTGGACCCCGGCACATACAGCCCCTGCAGCGACTTGTTCAGCAGCGGCTTCTTCTCGTCGGCCTGCAATTCCTTCCACAGCTTCGACGGGATGCGGTTGGAAAAGACATTGGGGTCGAAGGCCGGCATCGACAGCAGGCACTTGATGTCGCCGTTGGTCACGTCGATCACCACCACCGAACAGCTCTCGCTGCCCACCCGCGCCGCTGTGAACGCCTGCAGGCCCCGGTCGATCGTCAGGTGCACATTCTGCCCCGGCTTGTCGGGCTGCGTGTCCAGCTCCTTCACGATCCGCCCGCGCGCATTCACCTCCACCCGCCGGGCCCCCGGCTGGCCCCTCAGCAGCGCGTCCTTGCCCTTTTCCACGCCCGATTTGCCGATGCGGAAGCCCGGCAGCATGTACAGCGGGTCGCTGCTTTCCTTGTACTGCTCGGCCGTCGCGCGCCCGAGATAGCCGGTCAGGTGCGCGAAGGCCTCGCCGTCGGGATAGTGGCGCACATAGGTGCGCTGCGGCTGCAGCCCCGTCAGGTCCGCCAGTTCCAGGTTCAGCGCGGCAAAGGCGTCCCAGCCGATGTCGTTGGCAATGGTCAGGGCAGCCGACGGCGGCAGGCCCTTCGCTTCGTCCAGGATCCGCGCGCGGTCTGCCGGTGCCAGTGGCAATATCGCGCCGATCCGGTCCAGCGCGGCCGCCACGTCACCCACCAGGCTGGGAACCAGCTCCACGACATAGGCCGGGCGGTTGGTGGCGATGGCGGCACCCGTTGCGTCCACGATCCACCCGCGCCGCGGCGGAATCAGGTGCAGCGCGACCCGGTTCTCCTCGGCCGCCACCTTGAACTTGTCGGCCTGCGTGATCGACAGCTGTGCCATCCGGCCGATCAGCGCGGTCCCCGCCCCGATCTGCAGCGCCGCCAGGAAAAAGGCCCTGCGGTCAAACAGCCGGCTGGAATCGACCTCTATCACCATCGCCTCAGTCCGCCGAGACGGTGAGGCGCAGCTGGATTCGTGCTGCCAGGGCCGCAACCGCCGGATAGGCAAGCGCGGTCAGCGCAGTCTGGGCCAGGAATGGTGTCAGCGGCGCGGAAAAGCCCAGGAAATGCAGCATCTGCCAGGCGATCAGATGGGCCAGCGTCGCCGCAAGGCCGGCGAACGCCCAGTCGAACGGCAGCGTATGCCCTTCGGCCCAGGCCTCGAACAGCCGCACCGCCACCACCGCGGCCGCGAACAGCAGCGCCCAGATCCCGATCGGCCCGCCGAACAGCAGGTCGGCGAACAGGCCCAGCAGGAACGCCCCCCACACCGGCAGCAGGCGCGGCTGAATGCTCGCCCACAGGATCACCAGCAGCAGCGCCACATTGGGCATCACGCCCCAGGCCAGCGGAAGCGGAAGCGCCATCACCAGAAGCGCCAGGAACACGGTGCCCGCCGGCACCATCCGGCGCGCCGTCTCGCCCCTGTCGGTCGCCCGGCGCGGAAAGGCCGTCATGGCCGAGGCGCCGGGGCAGCAGCGGCAGGTGCCGGCGCTGTGGGTGCGCGGGGGGGCGTCCCCGCAGTGGCAGTTCCCTGCGCAGGGGCAGCCGCGGCCCCGGCCGGCGGCGTTGCGGCGGCGGTTGCGGCAGGCGCGGGCGCCACGGGCCGGTCAGGCTCCCCGGGGGCGGGCGCCACCTGCACCAGCGCGGGCCGCGCAAGCCAGGGTGCCTCCACCATCACCGCGCCAAGGCCTGTGGGATTGGCCAGCGGTCGGGCGCGCGGCGGGTTGCTCTCGGCGTCGATGATCACGCCCACGGGAAGGCCGGGCGGATAGAGCCCCCCATCCCCCGAGGTGACCAGCCGGTCGCCGACGCGGATCTTGTCGGTGCCGGATGCGATGTCGAACTGGAAATCCATCAGGGTGCCGCCGGTCCCCACCGCAAGGCCCGTCCAGCCCGTGCGCAGCACCTTCACCGGCACCCGGCTGTCGGCATCCGTCAGCAGCATCACGCGGGCGGCGGCTTGCCCCACGTCGGTCACACGGCCCGCCAGGCCCTCGGCGGCAATCACGGGCATGCGCGGCCGCACCCCGTCCGACAGGCCTGCGCTGATGATCGCCTGGCGCTGCCCGGCGCCCGCAGACAAGGCCGAGGCCACGGCCGAGGCCACCAGGCGCCGCTCCGGCCGCCTCAGCCCCAGCAGCGCGTCCATGCGCTTCACTTCGGCCGCAAGCTTGCCCGATTCCGCCGCCTGTGCCTGGGCCTTTTCCAGCTCGGCCTTCAGGCGCCGGTTCTCGGCCACCACATTCCGGTGCGCGCCAATGGCGCTGCCCAGCCGGCGGATTCCCTTCACCGGGGCCCGCGCCACCGAAATGATCGGCGACAGCACGTCGGCCGTCGCTCCGCGCATGCGCCCGCCCAGCTCGGGGTTCACCCGCTGCAGCAGCAGCAGCAACAGCGCAAAGGCCAGCACCACGCCCGCGAATAGGGCGCCCAGCAGCGCGAGATTGCTGTCGCGCCGGGCGAAACTGGTGCGGCGGGCCGGCCTGAGCCGGGAAGGAGGGGGCATGCGATTCATTCCGTCCCCGTAACTGGCAGGACTTGACGGTCCGTTCGGTCAGCCGGGCCCTCAGGCCTCCATCAGCACGCCCCGATAGACAGGATCCTCGAGCGCGCGGCCAGTGCCCAGGGCGACGCACGACAGCGGATCCTCGGCCACCGTGACGGGCAGGCCCGTCGCCTGCCGCAGCGCCTCGTCCATGCTGCCCAGCAGGGCTCCACCGCCGGTCAGCACGATGCCCTGATCCACGATGTCGGCGGCAAGCTCGGGCGCCGTGTTCTCCAGCGCAAGCCGCACCGATTGCACGATCTGCGACACCGGTTCCGACAAAGCGTCGGACACCTGGCCCTGGTTGATGGTGATTTCCTTGGGCACGCCGTTCACAAGGTCCCGGCCCTTTATCTCCACTGTGTTGCCGATCCCGTCGGCCGGCGGCAGGGCGATGCCGATTTCCTTCTTGATCCGCTCGGCCATGGCGTCGCCGATCAGCAGATTTTGGTTCCGGCGGACATAGTTGACGATCGCCTCGTCCATCTTGTCGCCGCCCACGCGCACGCTGGTCGTATAGGCGAGCCCCCTGAGCGACAGCACCGCCACCTCGGTCGTGCCCCCGCCGATATCGACCACCATCGATCCGATAGGCTCGGTCACGGGCATGCCCGCCCCGATCGCGGCCGCCATCGGCTCCAGGATCAGGTGCACCTGACTTGCACCCGCATTGTTCGCCGCATCGCGGATGGCGCGCCGTTCCACGGGCGTCGATCCCGATGGCACGCAGATCACGATCTCGGGCCCGCTGGGCAGCCAATTGGATTTGCCGTGCACCTTGGCGATGAAGTACTTGATCATGTCCTCGGCGACTTCGATGTCGGCGATCACGCCGTCGCGCAGCGGCCGGATCGCTTCCACATTGCCGGGTGTCTTGCCCATCATTAGCTTGGCGTCATTGCCCACGGCCTTCACCCCGCGACGGCCGTTCACCGTCTCCATCGCCACGACGGAGGGTTCGTTGAGCACGATCCCCCGGCCCCGGACATAGACGAGGGTGTTGGCGGTTCCGAGGTCGATTGCCATATCCTGGCTGAGGAAACCGAACAGGCGGCTGAAGAAGTTCACGGGTTTCTATGGCCTTCTTATCTGGGCTGTGACGCGGCCGAGCCAAGGCGGCTTCGGCCTGACAGCTGCGCAGCCTTGCCCGACAGACGGCTGAGGCACCGGCCCAGCCCTGGCAGTGAACCCGGCTCCGTATGACAGGGCCGAATCGGGCTTGCGGGCCGCGCCAGTCGCCACGGCGGACACTGTTGCGGATTAAACAATGCGCATAGGCGGTCGCAGGCGACGGTGCAAGGGCGGCGGTTGCCGGTGGGCGTGCAAGGGCGGCGGTCGCCGCCAGGCGTGCAAGGGCGGCGCGCGCCAACCGGTAGCGGAGGCCCCCGTGCCGCGCGCTTGGGCGCACACGCAATTCGGTCCCTCTCGCCTCTTGTCCCCCCAGCCCGTCAATGCGAGATGCAGGCCATGCCCATCCGCCGCCTCCCCAGCCATCTCGTCGACCGCATCGCGGCCGGCGAAGTGGTCGAACGCCCGGCCAGCGCGGTGAAGGAGCTGCTGGAAAACAGCCTGGATGCCGGCGCCACCCGGATCGAGATCCATGTGTCGGGCGACGGAACCCAACGCCTGCAGGTGGTGGACGACGGCTGCGGCATGGATCCGCACGAAATGCGCCTGGCAATCGAACGACATGCCACCTCCAAGCTGCCCGGCGAGGATCTGCTCGCCATCGCCAGTTTCGGCTTCCGGGGCGAGGCGCTGCCCGCCATCGCCTCTGTCGCGCGCTTCACGCTCGAAAGCCGCCCGAGAGGTACGGAAACGGGCCAGGCCGACAGCGGCTGGCGCCTTCAGCTCGATGCCGGTGACCTGCTCTACGACGGCCCTGCCGGCGTGCCGCCCGGCACCCGCATCACGGTCGAGGGGCTCTTCGGCCGCGTGCCGGCCCGCGCAAAGTTCCTCAAAAGCCCCCGCACCGAAATCGCGGCCATTGCGGACGTTGTTCGCCGCCTCGCCATGGCGCACCCCGCCGTTGCCATCCGCCTGGCTGTCGATGGCCGCCGCCTGATCGATGTCGCCGCCGAGGCCGAGCCCGGCGTCCCGGGCCTCGCCCGCCGCGTTCAGGCCCTTCTGCCCGACGGCGCCGACATGGTGGCAGTCGATCTCGCCCGCGAAGATGTCGTCATCGGCGGCCTCGCAGGCCTTCCCGCCGCCAGCCGGTCCACCTCCGAACAGCAATATCTCTTCGTCAACGGCCGCCCCGTGCGCGACCGCCTGCTGGTCGGCGCGCTGCGCGGCGCCTATGCCGAACGCCTGCCCGCGGGCCGCCATGCGCTCGCTGCCCTGTTCGTGCAGCTGCCCCCAACCGACGTCGATGTGAACGTCCACCCCGCCAAGACCGAGGTGCGCTTCCGCGAACCGGCCCGGATCCGCGGCAGCCTTATCTCTGCGGTGCGCGCCGCGCTCGAAAGCGCCGGAATCCGCCCGGTCCAGGCCGCCAGCGAGGCGCTCGCCGCCGCACTCGCCCCGCCACCCCCCAGCTACAGCGCCCCGCTGCCACTCTCCGCCCGCCCGGCCACCGCCGCCGAAGCCGCGCTTTCCTGGGCCCCACCCGCCGGCCGGCCGTCCGACACGCTTGCCAGCATCCCGCCGGCGGCCGACTTCCCGCCCGCCCAGCACCCGGCAGATCAGTTCTCGCTCGGCATCGCGCGCGGCCAGGTCGCCAACGCCTATATCGTCGCCGAAACCGCCGACGCCCTGATCCTGGTCGATCAGCACGCCGCCCACGAACGCCTGGTGCTCGAGGCGATGCGCGGCCGCGTCGGCGGGGCCCCACCCGTCCAGCCCCTGCTCGTGCCCGAAGTCGTGCCGCTCGATCCGATGGCCTGCGAAAGCCTCGAAGCCGCCGCCCCGGACCTGCTCGCGCTCGGCCTCGAGCTTGAGCGATTTGGCCCCGACGCCATGCTTGTCCGCGCCATCCCGGCCGCGCTCGGCACTCCGGCGCTGAAACCCCTGCTGCAGGACCTCGCCGACGAACTGGATGCAGGCGACGGCCCCCGCGCGCTGGCCGCCCGGCTCGATCACATCGCCGCCACCATCGCCTGCCACGGCAGCGTCCGCGCCGGCCGCCCGCTCGCGCTCGCCGAAATGAACGCCCTGCTGCGCCAGATGGAGGCGGTGCCGGCCAGCGGCACCTGCAACCACGGCCGCCCCACCTTCCTGCGCCTCACCAAGGCCGACCTCGAATCGCTGTTCCACCGCCGCTAGGTTCTGGCGGTTGACCGCTCCCACAGACAGACGCATCCTGCGCCGCGAAACAAGGGAGAGAATCCGATGCGCGCAGCTTTTCCGGCCATGATTGCGATTTCCATTCTTCTGGCGGGCTGTTCCCCGCCCACCCAGCCCGAAACCCAGGCCCCGCAGTGGGGCCGCGGCAGCAACGCCAAAACCGCTCCGCCGCCGCCGGCCGCCGTCCCGCCCACCATGCCCACCATGTCCATCGACACCAAGGCGGACGGCCAGCCCTATGGGTCGGCAACGGCCCGACCGACCGACCAGACCACGCCGGACCAGCGCGCGGAGATGGAAAAGGCCGCCGCTGCAGCCGGCCTGCCGGTCACCCCGCAGACCCGCACCAGCTTTGCCTGCGACAATGGCGAGACGGTCGAAGTCCGCTTCTTCCCGGACCAAGGGGTCGCCGTGCTCGTGCGGGGCGGACAGAACACCGAACTTCAGTCCGAGCCGGTCGCCTCCGGGTTCAAATATTCGAACGGCCAGACGACGATCGCCGGCAAGGGTGACGAGATCAAGCTGAACGTGGGCATGATGGCCACGGCGACGTGCAAGGCCGCAGGGTAAGCGCGGCCGCGCGGGTGAACCGCGCGAGTCCGCTTCGGGAAGGCTGAACAGACGGGAAGGGCTCGCGGCAAAGCCGCGAGTCGTGGGACGTGTCGGCGATAGAGATCGCCGACTCCGCCGGCCGTGCGGGGACGGCGAGTCCGTGGATCAGTGCTGCGCACTGACC
>JBKDAC010000520.1:0-430 GCA_046316515.1 Sandaracinobacter sp.
CGCGGGCGAGGCAGGCGGACGGGCTGAGCGCCACTTCCTCGGCAAGGGCTGCGTTGGTGATTCGCCCGTCGCGCTGCAGGACGGCAAGAATCTTGCGGTCGATACGGTCGATGCTGTCCATAACTGTCTCCACCGCAGAATGTGCGGTTTGGGCCGCAGAATTTCGTTACCCCGGTTCCGCCTGCTGGGGCAAGAAGGGCCATGGGCGACGTGGCAGCGATCAATCTGGCGGAGTGGCGGGTGCGGCCGGCGAACCGGTGCGACCTGAATGGACTGAAAGCGCTTTCCGAGCTGACGGGGGGCGGGTTCACGAACCTGCCGAACGACCGGGGCGCGCTGGCCGAGCGGCTGGACTGGTCGGAGCGGAGCTTTGCCGCCGATGTGCGCGAGCCCGAGGACGAGACATATATGCTGGTGCTGGAGCATGGGC
>JBKDAC010000521.1:0-2506 GCA_046316515.1 Sandaracinobacter sp.
TGCGAAAAGAAGGCGAGCGCACCGTCAGCGGCCTCTGGGACCTCATCGGCAAGCTCGTCGACATCTTCCAGCCCACCGAATGCGCCAACTACTTCAGCTCCTGCGGATATGATGCAAACTGATCGGAAAACGCTCTAGTGCTGCGCGCTAACCGCAGCCGCCTTCGTCACATATTCGGATAATTCGGCCCGCCACCACCTTCGGGCGTCACCCAATTGATGTTCTGCGTCGGGTCCTTGATGTCACAGGTCTTGCAGTGCACGCAATTCTGCGCGTTGATCTGGAACCGCGGCTCGCCCGTTTCCTTGCCCACCACCTCGTAAACGCCGGCCGGGCAATAGCGTTGCGCCGGCTCGTCATAAAGCGGCAGATTGATGCCGATGGGAATCGTCGGATCCTTCAGATTCAGGTGAACCGGCTGATTTTCCTCGTGATTCGTGTTCGACAGGAACACGCTCGACAGCTTGTCGAAGCTGATGACGCCATCGGGCTTTGGATATTCGATCGGCCAGCAATGCTCCTTGCGCCACATCTGCTCGTGATCCGGCGTATGGCCCAGCGTGAAGGGCATCTTCAGGCCGAAATGCTCCAGCCACATGGTGATATAACCCAGCGCCGACCCCACCAGCGGGCCGAACTTCGCCATCAGCGGCTCCACATTGCGAACCTTCGACAGCTCTTTTTCCACCCAGCTCTGCCGATAGGCCGCCGGATAGGCCTCCAGCTCGTCGCCCTGCCGCTGGCGCACAATCGCATCGACGGCTGCTTCGGCTGCCATCATGCCGCTCTTCATCGCAGTGTGGCTGCCCTTGATCCGCGGCACATTCAGGAAACCCGCCGAACAGCCGATCAGGGCCGCGCCCGGCATTGTCAGCTTCGGTACGCTCTGCCAGCCGCCATCGCTGATCACCCGCGCGCCATAGCTAACCCGCCTGCCCCCTTCCAGGATCTCGCGGATCGCCGGATGCGTCTTCCAGCGCTGCATCTCGTCGAAGGGGCTAAGGTGCGGGTTGCGATAACCCAGCCACACGACGAACCCCAGCGCCACCTGATTGTTGGCCTGATGATAAAGGAAACCGCCGCCGTTCGCGTCCGTCAGCGGCCAGCCCTGGCTGTGGATCACCCGTCCCGGCACATGCTTCGCCGGATCAATATCCCACAGCTCCTTGATCCCGATGCCGTAGATCTGCGGTTCGCAGTCTTTTCTGAGGTCGAAGCGCTGCACCAGCTGCTTCGTCAGATGCCCGCGCGCGCCCTCCGCGAAGAAGGTGTACTTGGCATGCAGCTCCAGCCCCGGCTGGTAGTTCGGGCCATGGCTGCCGTCGCGCTCCACCCCCATGTCGCCGGTGGCGACCCCCTTCACCGAACCGTCCTCGTTGAACAGCACCTCGGCCGCCGCGAAGCCCGGGAAAATCTCCACCCCCAGCGCCTCCGCCCGGCCGGCAAGCCAGCGGCACAGATTCCCGAGGCTTCCCGTGTACGTGCCCTTGTTGTTGAGGAAGCTCGGCAGCAGCAGGTGCGGAAGCTCGTACTTTCCGCGCTTTGTCAGGATCCAGTGCTGATTATCGGTCACCGGCACCTGGGCCATCGGGCAGCCGGTCTGCTTCCAGTCCGGCAGCAGCTCTTCGAGTGCCTTGGGGTCCACCACCGCGCCCGACAGGATATGCGCGCCGACTTCCGAGCCCTTCTCCAGCACACAGACGGAAAGCTCCAGGCCCTTTTCGGCCGCCACCTGCTTGGCACGGATCGCAGCGGACAGCCCGGCGGGCCCCGCGCCAACGATCACCAGGTCATAAGGCATTGCTTCACGGTTGCTCATGCGGCGCTTTCTGCAGTTTCACCTGTATCTTGCGGCTCTATTCATCGCAGTGTCACGGGTTTTCAACCCGGAAAAGGCCTTATGATGCATTGCCGATATTGACCCCGGCCGGAAGCCTGCCAATTGTCGCGGCCCATGGCAGAGGTTGCACAGGGCGTGGGCCCGGGCAGCGCAGGTGCAGGGCTCGATCCCGGCGCCGTCGCAGCCCTTCTCCATTGGTGGAAACTCGCCGGTGTCGACACACCAGTGGGCGCAAACCCGACATCCTGGCTGGAGGCGATGCCGGTGCCCGGTCAGCCGCCTGCCCGCCTGCCCGATCCCGCGGAACCGACGCGGACCATCCGCCCACAGGCCATCCCAGCGCCTGTCGCCGCTGGTCCGGATCCGGTGTGGGATTTGCTGGACACCCTGGACGCGCTGGTCGCCCGCATGGAGGCCGAACACCCGCGCGCGCCGTTTGCCGATGGCAATCCGGCCTCGGGCCTGATGATCCTGGGCGAGGCCCCCTCGGACGAGGATCTGCGCACCGGGCGGCCCTTCACCGGCCCGGCCGGCCAGTTCCTCGACCGCATGCTGGCCGCCATCGGGATCGACCGAACGCGCGCCTATATCTCCCTGCTCTGCCCCCGCAAGCGCAGCGCGGGCCCGCCCGGCCCCGACGACATCGCCGCCGACCTGGCACTGACC
>JBKDAC010000522.1:0-7409 GCA_046316515.1 Sandaracinobacter sp.
GCGGCCCTGGCCGCGTCGCCGCACCAGCACCGGGGTGACCATCCCGCCCTCGGACGAAGCGAATGTCAGTATGGAACCCAAGGCTTCCATCACGACCCGGCCCTACCCTTGTTGCGGCGCAGCAATAGCCGAATTCAATGACAATAGCTGCTAGGAGTCCGACGAACTGGCGGGCCATTGCGGCCTATCATGGTAAATCCTGCGGTCGATTGATGTTTCGGAGGCTTGGAATAGGCCGCTCATCTGCCTTCGACAGCGCGGTCCAGCGCCGCGCCGAGACGGCGCCTTCGCACTGCAGCAGCGCCAGAAGGCCCGCCGACAGCGGTGCCGGCCACAGGCCCAGCAGCCATTGCCCTGCGGCCACGGCCGGTCCCGGCGCCAGATGTGTGGCGGCCAGTTCAACCCCCAGCAGGTCGCAGGGGGATGCCAGAACCTCTGCAAACCCGTTGGGCGCGGCGTGGGCCAGGGCGGCGCACAGGCCGCCCATCGGCCCCAGCCCCGGCCCCGGCAGGTCGGCAAGGGACGGATGGCCGCCCCAGTCCCGTCCGCAAATGACCAGGGCATCGCACTGTGCCAGCAGAGCGTCCGCCACATGCGCAATCAGCGGCCGGCCCTGATGCAGTGCAAGCGCCTTGTCGCTGCCGAACCGGCTGGAGGTGCCGCCCGCCAGGATGGCGCCCAATCGGCGAAGCCGGCCAGCGGGCTCGGGCCGCATCGGCCGGCCCTCAGGCCGTTTCCTCGAACAGCTCGCGCCCGATCAGGTAGCGCCGGATTTCCGACGTGCCGGCCCCGATCTCGTAGAGCTTGGCATCGCGCAGCAGGCGACCGGTGGAATAATCGTTGATATAGCCGTTGCCGCCCAACGCCTGGATCGCCTCCAGCGCCATCCAGGTCGCCTTCTCGGCCGAGTAGAGGATCGCGCCCGCGGCATCCTTGCGCGCGGTCTCCCCACGGTCGCAGGCCTGCGCCACCGCATAGACATAGGCGCGCGAGGTGCTGAGCGCAACATACATGTCGGCAAGCTTGCCCTGCATCAGCTGGAACTGGCCGATCGGCTGCCCGAACTGCTTGCGGTCGTGCACATAGGGCACCACCACGTCCAGGCACGCCTGCATGATGCCCAGCGGGCCGCCGCACAGCACCACGCGCTCGTAATCCAGGCCCGACATCAGCACCTGGACGCCGCGGCCTTCCTCACCCAGCACATTCTCGAACGGCACTTCGCAGTCTTCGAAGATCAGCTCGCACGTGTCGGACCCGCGCATCCCCAGCTTGTCCAGTTTCTGCGCGGTCGAGAAGCCCTTCATGCCCTTCTCGATCAGGAAGGCGGTGATCCCGCGCGGGCCGGCTTCGGGATCCGTCTTGCCATAGACGACCAGCGTGTCGGCATGCGGCCCGTTGGTGATCCAGAACTTGTTGCCGTTCAGCATATAGCGGTCGTTGCGCTTCTCGGCCCGCATCCGCATGGAAACGACATCCGACCCCGACCCCGGCTCCGACATGGCAAGGCTGCCGACATGTTCGCCCGAGATCAGGCTGGGCAGATACTTCGCCTTCTGCGCGGCGGTGCCCCAGCGGGCGATCTGGTTGATGCACAGGTTCGAATGCGCGCCATAGGACAGCCCGACGGAGGCAGAGGCCCTGCTGATCTCCTCGATTGCGATGGTATGCGCCAGATAGCCCATGCCCGCCCCGCCGTCGGCCTCGGCCACAGTGATGCCGTGCAGGCCCAGCTCGCCCAGCTTCGGCCACAGGTCGCGCGGGAACATGTTGGTGCGGTCGATCTCGGCTGCGCGCGGCGCAATCTCGGCCTCGGCGAAGGCGCGAACGCTGTTGCGCAGCATTTCGATGTCGGATCCATGGTCGAAGCGGAGCTGGGTGAGCATAGTCCCTCGAGAATCTGTCGGCGGCCGGATGATGGCCAGGATAGGCCTGCTCCTAGACCTGCGGAAGCGGGCACGCACCCCCCTTTCGGCGTCGCAGCCGGAACAGCAGCAGGCCGATGCCCCCTGCGGCCGAGACGGTGCCCAGCGCCGCGGCGCCGACCAGCATGGGGTGGTTGAAGGCTTCCCGTTCGCGCCAGTCCGTGATGTGCAGCCCCCACATCAGGTCGAACAGGCACCAGCGATCGGTGCGCACGGCCACAATGTCGCCGGTTGTGGCATGGACATAGAAGACGCAGCTCTCTGCATCGTCGACCCGGACCGCAATCGCAGGCTTATCGCGGTGAAACTCACGCATGGTCGATCCGACATGAGCAGGCCCGAGGGCATCCACAGCAGAAGCGCACCCCCACGATCCAGCCCAGCCAGACATGGGTGTGATAGAGAAGGCGGCGCATGGGCTCGATCCAGTTGCGCGCAATCTGTGGACTTCCCGCCATAGCGCTGCACGCGCCCGTATGCAGAGCTCTTGTGCCACGGAAGTCGGCCGCGCATCGCGACGCTTGATGGGAAACGAACTGTTTTTTTATACATAATAATATGAGCGATGAACTGCACAACAGATTGTCCATGTTCCGTGCCGAGCGGGGGATGAGCCGCCGCGAGCTGGCCGAACTTGTGGGCGTGAACCCGCAGACCATCGGCTTTCCGGAACGCGGCGAATATGGCCCCAGCCTAGTGCTGGCGCTGAAAATCGCCGGCGTGTTCGGGGTGCCTGTCGAAACGCTGTTCGCGCTCAAGCCCTTTCCATCACTGGGCGATCAGCTCGCCCGCGCCACCAGGGAGTCCTGACATAACGCAAGTGACGAAGACCTTTCAGATCGTGATGCCGCCCATCCGTGCCAGCCTTTCGGTCGGCTACCTCGGCGCCGCCTTGATCGGCGACGTGTCGGGGTCGGCCGATCTTGGCCTGTCCATCCTCAGGATGATCGGGCTGGTCTCGACCCTCCTTCTCTTCCTGTCCATCTATGGCCAGCTGAGCCAGCGCAGCGAGGCGGAGCTCGACGAGAGGGAGGTGCAACTCAGGAACCGCGCCTATGTGCTGACCCATCAGGTCATGGTGGGTTTCCTGTTCCTGGCCTTCTTCTACTTCGAGGCGGCCGCCAAACTCGACTGGTGGCTTCCAGCCGCAGATCAGGTCGGAAACCTGATCAGTGCGTTCGCGCTTGGATCGATGGCACTTCCAGCCGCCATCCTCGCCTGGCGCTGGACGCTTTTCCCTATCAACGGTTCGGAACCCTGCCGGCGGTTATCTCGACGGTCCCAGCGTCAGCAGTCGTGCTGCCCGGGCCTGACGGACAACCCAGATCGATCTGGCCGGTAGAGGCCGAGATACAGGTCGCGCATATCGACGCCTTCTGGCGGAAACAGCCGCTCCTGCCGTGGATGACCGTGACGGCACGCATCACCACCGCCGAACGCTCGCTGTTCGAATGGCTGTTCGAGCCCTTGTTCGCGATCGGCCGCCGATGACCGAGCGATCCCGAACGTGGATCCGCTGCGCGCACCAGCGCCCGCCTGTCATTTCCGTGAGGTGCGGGGGGGGCAATTGGGCAGCATCCTGTCAACGTCAGGCACTGTGGATGATCGGCCTTGCTCCAACAGAGGGAGCAGGCGATAGTCCAGCAGATTGCCGCCTGCCGTTGGTGCGCCGCATTTTGACGGAGGAGACAAGGAATGACCGCATTGATGATCGCCGACGCATTCCACAGCGGCACCGCCGCCCTCAACATCGATGGCTTCCGCGACCTCGAAGACTGGGAGCTGGATGTTGTGGGAGGGGCGATTGCTCCATTTGTTGGAGCTGCAGCCTGGGGTGGATTTGCGGGAGTAGTCGGGTCTGTAGCGCTAGACGTTGCGAGTGGCCGGTCAATCGACTGGGGCGATGCGTTTTCTGCTGGGGTATTTGGTGCTGTGGGAGGGGTTTATGGGTTCGGTCTGGCTGCCGCGGGCGCCGGAAAGCTAGGGCAGACTCTTGGGGCAGCGTGGGGCGGATCTATTGCAGGCGGAGGAATGGGAACTTTGTACTCTATATACGCGAAAAAACGTTGATATGTTAAAATTTTACAGATATCTTAAAAATAGCGATTTTGTCGGCAGATTTATTAGTTCGGGCTTTGCCTTTGCTAGTGCAAATGCTACTTTTGATTTTGCACGTGGCGAACCTTTGGAGGTTGAAGAATATTTTATTAGCACTCTGATTTTTTCTTTCATTTTTTCGACAGGTCTTGCTTTCTTTGAGTTCTATGCTGCTCGTCGTTCGGCTGACCGAGAGGGCGGTCACGATAGCAATCGGAGCGGGCGATAGACCGACAGATCACTACCTGCCGTTGACTTGGTGCAGCTTGACGGAGGAGGCAAAGAATGACCGCATTGATGACCGCAAACACCCCTCAGCCGGCACCTCCGCCGTGGACCTCAACACCATCCAAGACCTCGAAGACTGGGAACTCGACGCCACAAGAGGAGGTCTTGCGCCTATCGCGGCAGCGGGAGCGGGCGCAGTCATGGGCGCTGCCCCAGAGTTTTTTAATGCGGCCGTGGAAGGGCGCGCAGTCAATTGGGGGGGCGGCCTTCAATGGGGCCGCTATTGGAGCAGCTGGAGGATTCTTTGCAGCCGGCGTAGCCATTTGCGGGGCTGGGTTCATCAGTCAGGGAATTGCTGGCGCTACCGGCGGGTCGATTGCTGGAAAATCTTCGACCTTACTGTACTCCATATATTTCCAGAAACATTGAGCCCGTTTATGAAATACATCATCAAAAAATCCGCATATTTCTCTCTGTCTCTTGCAATTGTGCTGGCCATATCAAACATGATTTTGGACACAATAGATGGGAAAATACTTCATTTTTTCAGCATAATGGAGTCTTTTTTGGTAAGTCTAACCATAGGCTTTATCGTCATACTTGCTTTTTGCTATATAGCGCAGACTGCGAATTCTGCAGGATCTTCGGAATAATATCCGATAAGGATTGTGATGATCCCCTTCCCGCGCACCTCCTGGTGCGCTGGATCTCTCCTGGTCACTGGTCCAGGTAGATGTAGGTCCCGCGGTCCCCGATCCCCAGGGCCCGGAGGACGGTCTGGGTGCAGCGGGCGCCGGAAAGCTAGGGCAGACTCTTGGGGCAGCGTGGGGCGGATCTATTGCAGGCGGAGGAATGGGCACTTTGTACTCTATATACGCGAAAAAACGTTGATATGTTAAAATTTTACAGATATCTTAAAAACTGAACGTCAAGAAGAACTAACATGACCAAGAGAGCCCGATTGTCTTGGAGGCAAGCAGCTGACAGGGCGACAATGACAACAACTGGCGCCCTTGTGTATCCACTGCTGGTGCGGCCAATTTTAGGAGATCCTGTAGATTTCAAATCGACTTTGATTGTTACCCCTTTTGTATTTCTTATGTCCGTTGCACTTTGGCGCCTTTATGAGATGTACCCATTTTGGGGCTTGTCGGGCCGAGAAGTCGATCGCGATAGCAATCCGGAGACTGATCGGACCTCCTGACCCTCTTTCGATGGCTTGCCTGGGACAGGCTTGTTGGACATCCTTCTGATGGCGCACTCGCTCTGAGCGCTTCCGATTGCCGGTGGTCCGGCCCAGCTCCTTCAGCCCCTTGCCGTCCACCAGCATCGTGCGATTTGCCTTTCGGATTGCCTTGAACTGCGCGCCGATCCCGGCATAGTCGGCGGGATCGGGATAGCCGACGGCACAGACGAGGTTCCATTGGGGGTCCTCGCCTCTCAGCAGGGAATAGCTGCTCATCAGGACCTGGCGCACGGCTTCGGCATCCATCGCGAACCAGTTCTGTTCGATGAAGCGGATCAGCGCCGCCGGGTCAGGATCCAGGCTCTGCAGATAGGTCAGCTCATACAGTCGCGTCCGGCCTGTCGCCGGCGCCGACGCACTGCCGGCAGACAGCAGCAGGCCTAGCGCCAGCGTGTCGCGCCGGGCGATCACCCGCCGATCATCCTTCGCTCCGCATCAGCGTCACCAGAAGCGTGCCTTCCGTCACCTGTGCGCCGGCGGAAACCGGGACCGCTTCGACGGTCGCGTCGAAGGGGGCCGTCAGCCGATGCTCCATCTTCATCGCCTCCAGCACGGCCAGCCGGTCGCCGGCCTGCACGCTGTCACCGGGCTTCACGAACAGCCCGATCAGCTTGCCGGGCATGGGGGCCAGGATGCTGCCGTCGGCGGGCCCCGCAGCGGAGGGCCCGCTCCAGGCCGGATCCTCGCCGGCAAAGCGCCAGGACTGGCCCTTCAGACGCACCTCAAGCCGGTCACCCAGCGGCATCATGGCAATGCCGCGCCGGGGCAGCGTCGGCCCGTCGCCGTTCGACCAGACCCCGCCATCGGCATCGACCGCGATCGCATGTTCGGTGCCATCCTCTGTCCACAGGGCAAAGCGGCTGGACGGCTGGAGATTTAGGCGGAACGAACCGGCGAACGGCCCATCGGAAGCGGGCCGGTGGGTAAGCCAGGCGCGGGCTGCGGCGGCCACAATATCGGCGGCAGGAGCCTCTTGCGCGAACAGGCTGGCTTCGTGCCGGGCGATGAAGCCGGTGTCGACTTCGCCGCCGACGAAGGCCGGGTGCGCGGCCAGCCGGGCGAGGAAGCCGCGGTTGGTGGTCACGCCCTCGACCTGGGTGCCGTCCAGCGCGGCCACCAGCCGTGCCAGCGCCTCCGCGCGGGTGGGGGCATAGGCGATGACCTTGGCGATCATCGGGTCATAATGGACGGTCACCTCGCCGCCCTGCTCGACGCCGGTGTCGATGCGCGCGCCGTCGCCGAAGGCAAGCCGCGTGAGCGTGCCGGTTGAGGGCAGGAAGCCCTTATCGGGGTTTTCGGCATAGAGCCGCGCCTCGACCGCATGGCCGGTCGCCTCGATCGCATCCTGCATAAGCGGCAGCATCTCGCCGCGGGCGACGCGGATCTGCCATTCGACCAGGTCCTGGCCGGTGATCATCTCGGTGACGGGATGCTCCACCTGCAGGCGGGTGTTCATTTCCATGAAGTAGAATTTCGGATCGCCGCTGTCGTCCAGGTCGTCCAAATCCAGGATGAACTCGACGGTGCCGGCATTTTCATAGCCGATGGCGTGGCCGGCCGTGACGGCGGCGATGCCCAGCACATGGCGCAGCTGGTCCGTCAGGCCGGGGGCGGGGGCCTCCTCGATCACCTTCTGGTGGCGGCGCTGAAGCGAGCAGTCGCGTTCGAACAGATGGACGATGTTTCCATGGGCGTCGCCGAAGATCTGGACCTCGACGTGGCGGGGCCGGGCGATCAGCTTTTCGAGCATCACGCTGTCGTTGCCGAAGGCGGCTGATGCCTCGCGCTTAGCGGCCAGAAGTGCCTCTGTAAAATCGCTTTTCTCGCCAACCGCGCGCATGCCCTTGCCGCCGCCGAACACGAAGCCGTGCGCGATGCAGATCACCGGCTTCGGGCATTGATCGATCGTCACC
>JBKDAC010000523.1:0-1068 GCA_046316515.1 Sandaracinobacter sp.
CGGGATCCAATAACAATGAAGAATCTAGTGAAGATCGGCCTTTTGGCCGCAGTTGCCATGGCCCCTACGCCGGCCATGGCAGCTCTCACCGTTTTCAAGCAGTTTACGGGGAAATATGGCCTTTCAACCGATGGCGGAGGCGTGCTGGACACCAGCGCCTATACCGTCAACGCTTGGGCCCCCGTTGGCGCGAAGGTGGAGGGAGCTTGGCTGTACCAGTCTGGCTACAACTTTGAAAATAACCTGGGGCCGAATCCGGTCCGCTTCAATAACGTGCTCCAGACCTTTGCCCCGTCGGTGGTAAACAACACGATCATCAATTATTCATCGCCCACGCCCAGAACCGACGTTCTGTTCTCGGCCCGCGCCGACGTCACGAGTATTGTGGCGCCGATCATCAATAGTGGGCCGGGGGGCACCTACAGTTTCGATGTCAGGGACCCAAGCCATTCGTCCGGCATCAGCGGCACCGACGGGGTGGCGTTGGTGGTCGTCTATTCCGACCCTTCGCTGACCTCTAACACTACCGTCGCGATCCTCGACGGCTTTGCCGCTGTGACGGGTGACGAATTCACCTTCACTGCACCAAACGGAATGAATCCAACGGCTCCCGGCTTCTCTGCGGAACTTCGGCTGGGCATCGGCTTCTCTCGTCCCGGCAGCTTCCAGACAACGCTCGTGGATGTGAACGGCACGCAGATCACCGAACAGGCCGGCGGCAATGATGACGGATTTGGAGATCGTGCCAATGGTCAGCTGATCACTGTTGGTGGCAATAATGACCCGTTCAGTCCGTTTCTGCCGAGCGAGCCAGATGACACCGAGCGCTACAACCTGGTGCCGTTCATCAAGCAGGGTGACACCAAGATCAAGGTGAACACCAGAAATTGGAGCGAAGACGACAACATCTTCCTGGCGGCCTTCCTGATCAACGAAGGTTCGGTGACGATCCCCGAACCAGCGACATGGGCGATGATGATCGTTGGTTTCGGGCTGGTCGGCTTCGCGACGCGTCGCCGCGAGAGGCTGGCGCGCGTCAGCGCCTGAGCCTGATACGGGCAACAGGGG
>JBKDAC010000524.1:0-2834 GCA_046316515.1 Sandaracinobacter sp.
ACGTGGCTTTCGCGAAGGCCTGCGGTGGTGATCTGCACGAATTCGGCGCGCTTGCGGAGCTCTGCCAGTGTCGCGGAGCCGGTGTAGCCCATGGCTGCCTTCAGGCCGCCGACCAGCTGGTGGAGAACGTCGCGCGCCGGACCCTTGTAGGGGACCTGGCCCTCGATGCCTTCGGGCACCAGCTTCAGCTGGTCCTTGATGTCCTGCTGGAAATAGCGGTCTGCGCTGCCGCGCGCCATGGCGCCCACCGAGCCCATGCCGCGATAGCTCTTGTAGGCGCGGCCCTGGTACAGGAAGGTCTCGCCCGGCGCTTCCTCGGTGCCGGCCAGCAGCGAGCCGATCATGACAGCGCTGGCCCCGGCTGCCATCGCCTTGGCGATGTCGCCCGAGGTGCGCAGCCCGCCGTCGGCGATCACGGGGATGCCGTGCTTCGCGGCCTCTTCTACGGTGTCCAGGATGGCCGTCAGCTGGGGCACGCCGACGCCGGCGACGACGCGGGTGGTGCAGATGCTCCCCGGGCCGATGCCGACCTTGATCCCGTCTGCCCCGGCCTCGATCAGGGCCTTTGCGGCGGCTGCGGTCGCCACGTTGCCGGCGATCACCTGGGCATGGTTGGAGCGCGCCTTGATCCGGCGGACGGCTTCGGAGACCTGGGCCGAATGGCCATGCGCAGTGTCGACGACGATCAGGTCGCATTCCGCATCGATCAGCGCGGAAGAGCGTTCGTGGCCGAGGTCGCCGACGGTGGTGGCGGCGGCCACACGCAGGCGGCCGGCGGCGTCCTTGGTGGCATCCGGGTAGGTGACGGCCTTCTCGATGTCCTTGACGGTGATGAGGCCGACGCAACGGCCTTCATCGTCGACCACCAGCAGCTTCTCGATCCGGCGCTGGTGGAGCAGGCGGCGGGCTTCTTCCTGGCTGACGCCTTCCTTGACCGTTGCGAGGTTGTGGCGGGTCATCAGCTCGGCGACGGGCTGGAGCTTGTTTTCAGCAAAGCGGACATCGCGGTTGGTGAGGATGCCGATCAGCTTGCCGGGGCGGCCGGTATCGGTGGGCTCCACAATGGGGATGCCGCTGATGTGGTGGCGCGCCATCAGCTCGAGGGCTTCGCCCAGCGTCTGGTCGGCCGTCATGGTGATGGGGTTCACCACCATGCCGCTTTCGAAGCGCTTCACCTGGCGGACGGCCTCGACCTGCTCCTCGATCGACAGGTTGCGGTGGAGGACGCCGATGCCGCCCGATTGCGCCATCACGATCGCCATCTGGCCTTCGGTGACGGTGTCCATGGCGGAGGACAGAACGGGGATGTGGAGGCGGATGCTCTTGGTGATCGTCGTCGACGAATCCGCCTGGGAGGGGAGCACAGCGGATTCCGCCGGCACCAGCAGCACATCATCGAAGGTGAGCCCGAGCCTGATCGCCATTCCTGCCGTTTCCCGTCTTGCCTAAATGGAAATGCGGCGGGCCGTGAATGCCCGCCGCCGTGTTTCCTGCTGCCTGAGCGGCAGCCCTATACCCGCCTTAGGGCTGGTTGTTGAGCCAGATCTGATAATATTTGGCGAGCTGCGAACGCGGGGGCGTGGTGACGGTGCCGAGGGCCGCCGTAGCCCCCGCCTTGTCGCCGCTGCGGCCCAGCGCATAGCCAAGCCGCGTATTCGCGGTGTTGGCGTCGATGCTGCCCTTCTGCAGGGCGACCCGGTAAAGTTCGGCTGCCTTCGCATATTCGCCATAGCCGAGATGCGCGTCGCCGGTCGCCAGCGCGGCGCGGCCGTTGGCGGCGGCCTTGGCTTCCTTGTCGAGGCCCGGGAGCGACGCCTTGTCCGCAGCGACCTTCGGGTTCACCTGCGCGAGCAGTTCCTTCACGAAGGGGGTGCCGGCCTTCAGCGCGCCCTTGGCGACACCCTCGTCCAGCACGGCCTTGGCTTCGCCCGGCAGGCCGCGGATCGTGGCGGTTTCGGCATATTCGGCATAGTCACGCTCGCCGGCCAGTGCCGAATTGGCGCGCATCAGGCGCAGCACGTCCAAGTTGCCCTGGTCGTCGAGCTTGGTGAAATCGCGATAAATCACCAGCACGTCGCGCCAGTTGGTGGGGCTGGGATAGGCCCTGACCAGCGCTTCGGAGGTCGAGGTGATCTCGGCCGGGAACTTGGCATCATAGGCGATGGCGAGCGCGCGACGATACCAGCTCTCGTCGGCCTTGGTTCCGGACTTTTCTTGCGTTGCGATCCCCTGCTGCAGGGTCGCAATGGCCTTCGCATTCTGGCCCTGGCGGCGCTGGAGCTCGGCGACCTCGACCAGCAGGCTGGGGTCGTTCGGGTTCATCTGGATGAGCTTCTCGAACTCGGTCTGGGCCTTGCCATAGTCCTGCCGCTGCAGCGCCATGGCGCCCAGGTTGCGGCGGAACTTGACTTCGTCGTCGGGGCTCAGTTTGCCGCTGGCGACAGCGCCTTCCAGCGCCTGCTCGGTCATCGCATTGTCCTTCAGCGCGATGGCGGAGTTCAGGCGCAACATGCTGATGATGTAAGTGTCATCCACATTCTGGTTGGGGATGGCGTCGGCCTGCTTCAGCAGCTCGGCCGCGCCGGCGTGATTGCCTTCCTGCTGCAGCTTCTGCGCCTGGGCGGCGAGCGACTGGACCGGCTTAGACAGCTTCAGCGAAGGGGCGCCGCCTTTGGCCTCTTCCTTCTTCTTCTGTGCAAGCGCCGCCTCCGGGGCTGCCATCATCACCATGGCTGCCAGCGCGACAGCCGAGGCGCGGCCGAGGAACTTGATCATGTGCCCACTCTCCTTTGTGGCTCCCCGTGGGAGCGTGCCGACTGGCACTCGATCTGATC
>JBKDAC010000525.1:0-1613 GCA_046316515.1 Sandaracinobacter sp.
CCTCTAGGGTGCCGCGCGCAAGGATCGCCACCGGCATATCGGGCGACACGCCGTCGGCCATCAGCTTGTCGGCGATCAGGCCCGCCGTCGTGATCCCCATATAGACCACCAGCGTGCGCCCTGGCCCGGCAAGGCCGCGCCAGTCCTGCTCCTTCAGGCCCTGGCAGGTGCCGGCGACAAAGCTGACCGCACTCGCAAGCGCCCGGTGCGTCAGCGGCAGGCCGGCCTCGGCCGCGCAGCCCAGCGCAGCCGACACGCCGGGCACCACCTCGCAGGGGATGCCGGCTGCGCGTGCCGCCTCCAGCTCCTCGCCGCCGCGGCCGAAGACGAAGGGGTCTCCGCCCTTCAGCCGCACGACTGTCAGGCCATCCTGCACCAGCCGCACCAGAAGGGCGTTGATCTCCTGCTGGGGCATGGAATGGCGGTCGCGCTTCTTCTCGACCGAGATCATCCGGGCGTCGGACCGGGCGAGATCGAAGATCCCGGCGCCGACCAGCCCGTCGTGCACCAGCACATCGGCTGCGCCGATCAGGCGGGCCGCCTTCAGCGTGAGGAGATCCGGGTCCCCCGGGCCCGCGCCGACCAGCCAGAGCTGGCCTGGGCGCGCATCACCATGTTGCATCTGTTCCATGGGGCGCCAGATGCGCCCGCCGGTGCCCCGCCGCCACATGGCAAAACTTGGGGCACCGCAATGTCGGCTTTCCCCTGTCGCAAGGCCGGAGGCCGCGCTAAAGGGCAGCAATGGACGCCGCTCACCCTGCGGCAGAGACCCCGAAGCCCGGTCCGTTCGCGCGAATCGGGGCTTTTGTCGGCGGCCTGCCCCGAAAGACCCTCATCCTCCTCGGCAGCCTGCTGGCGCTGGGGCTTGTGGGGCTGTTCCTGCTGTGGCTGCTGGTGGGGCGCGGCCTGCCGGATGCGGCGAGCCTGGCCAATTATCAGGCGCCGCTGCCCACCATGCTCAGGGCGTCCGACGGCACGCCGTTTCACAGCTTTGCGCGCGAGCGGCGCATCTATCTGCCCTATTCCGAAATCCCGCCCGTGGTGGTGCAGGCCGTCACCTCGGCCGAGGACAAGACCTTCTTCACCCACTCTGGGTTGGATTATGCCGGCATCGCGGCTGCCATCGTCACCAACATCCAGGCGCTGGGGTCGGACAAGCGGCCCGTCGGCGCCTCAACCATCACCCAGCAGGTCGCCAAGAACCTGCTGCTGACGAACGAGGTGACGATCGGGCGCAAGCTGCGCGAAGCCATTCTGGCCCGCCGGATCGAGCAGCAGTTCAGCAAGGAACAGATCCTCGAGCTCTATCTGAACGAGGTGTTCCTGGGCCGGAATGCCTATGGAATCGAGGCGGCCGCACAGTCCTGGTTCGGAAAGTCGGCCGCCGAGCTGAGGCCCGAGGAGGCGGCATTTCTGGCCGGACTGCTGAAGGCGCCGTCGGCCTATAACCCGGCCGCCAACATGAAGCGGGCGATGGAGCGCCGCAATTATGTGCTGGGCGAGATGGCCAGGAACGGCCATATCACGCGCGAACAGTCGCAAGCGCTGCAGGCGCAGCCGATCGTGACCACGCGGGGGGGCATCGCGAACCGGCAGGCGAATGTCGGCGGCTA
>JBKDAC010000526.1:0-7465 GCA_046316515.1 Sandaracinobacter sp.
GGGATATAGATATGCCCGCTGGTCGGGTGGCGGAAAAATCCTCGCACGTAGTGAACCTCTGGCGACGGTCATTCAAGATGCACTCGAAGGCTATGCAAGCGGGCGGTTTGCCAGCCAAGCCGAAGTGATGCGCTTTCTCGAACTGCAACCGGCTGTGCCAAAGATGCGCAACGGCAAAGTCTCGAATGAGCGCGTGAAGCAAATTCTAACGAACCCGCTTTATGCGGGGATCGTCTTTGTGCCGTCGTGGAACCTGTCGCCGCGCCTCGGCAAGCACGAGCCGCTTGTAAGCATTGAAATCTTCAACGAGATTCAGGAAAGATTGAAGGGCAAGGCGCGTGGCGCAGCCCGCGCTGATGTTAACAGCGATTTTCCGCTTCGCGGACATATCTGCTGCCCGTCATGTGGTCATGCACTGACCGCAAACTGGAGCAAGGGCCGCATGGGTGCGGCCTATCCCTATTATCTTTGCAGACAACGTGAGTGCGACGTGCGCGGCAAATCATATGCGCGCGCAAAGGTAGAAAGTGCATTTGAGGAAATGCTCAAATCGATCACGCCTGCAAAACAGCTCATTGACCTCGCGACGGCTGCGCTCCGCAATGCGTGGAACGCGCAAACTCTGAACGCAGAGCAATCGCGCAAGGTGATCGAAAAAGAGCTGGGAGAAATCGACCGGAAAATTGAGGGGCTTCTTGATCGGATTGTTGACGCTGGAAGCCCTTCGGTGATCGCCGCCTATGAACGGCGTATCGGTGAATTCGAATCCAGCAAACTGCTTTTGAGGGAGAAAATGGTCAGCGTAGGCCAGCCGAAAAAGGACTTCGACGAAACTTTTCGAAACGCTTTGGCGTTCCTCGCAAGTCCTTGGAATCTTTGGAATAATGGTCGCCTAGAGGATAAGAAATTAGCCCTTAGACTCACGTTTCCTCAACAGCTTGTATATGACCCAAAAGAGGGCGTTCGAAACAGCATTTTATCCATACCTTTCAAGACGTTATACGACATTTCAGGGCATGAAAACAATTTGGCGCACCCGACAGGATTCGAACCTGTGACCTCTGCCTTCGGAGGGCAACGCTCTATCCAGCTGAGCTACGGGTGCTGAGGGGGCGGCTGATGCGGTGGCTGCCGGGGAAAGTCAAGGTTCAGCGGATTTCGAGCTGCATCCCCGGGGCAAGTTGGGGGACGAGGGCGATCAAGGCCTCGCGCGCCATCGCGATGCAGCCTTCGGTGGGGCGCCAGTCGGGCTGGGCGACGTGCCAAAAGATGGCGCTGCCTGCGCCCGGCACAACAGGGCGCTGGTTGTGGCCCAGCACGATGATCAGATCATAGGCATGGTCATCGCGCCAGAGCCGTTCGGCCGATACGCCATATGGATGGCTGACCGGGCGGTTATAGGCCGGGTCGCCGACCGCGTCGCACCAGCCGTCGCTGGGCCGGATCCAGCGCCAGGGGAGCGCGGTGACGGGCGCGGCCACCCGATCGGGGCGGAGCAGAAGCGCATCGAGCGACCAGCGGCCGAGCGGGGTTCCGCCGTCGCCTTCGCGCTTGGTGGCAGCCGGGACGGCGCTGCCCTTCCCCAGGGCAATGCGATGGCGTTGGCCAAAGGCCGTGAGGGTCTGGCCGGCGGTGTCGACGATCAGGCTCATCGGGCAGCCCTGCCCTGATCGTGATGTTGGGCATCGTGCACGCGCACCACGGCCTCCAGCGTGGCGAGCGCGATTTCCCGGTCAAACCGTTTCGAGGCTTCAGATAGTTCGGCATAGGGGACGAGATCCGGGTGGCGGCGGCGGAGATTGTCGCGACGGGGCCCATGCTGCCAACCCGACAGGTGCCGTTCGGCCAGCTTTTCGAGGCGGGCGGGATCGGACCTGAGGTCGGGCACATGGATGCCGTCTGCGGGCAGGCCAGCGCCGAGCCAGGGGGAGAGATCGACCCCGGCGCCGGCAAGCTTGGCGGGCAGATAGATCATCGGCTGGTCCCACGGCAAGTTGGCAACGGCATGGTCGGGCGCGGCCTTGTGATAGGCTTCGTGGACGTGGCGGGGGAGCCAGTCCATCCGCGCATCAAACAGGCCGATGGCGCTGGCGAAATCATAGGTTGCGCCAAAGGCAAGAAGGCCGGCGGGCTGGGCTCCGCCCCAGGCCGAGACGCCGAGTGCGAAGATGGCGACGATCACCAGCGGCAGCACGACGGTTATCCGGAAGATCCGCCCCATAACGTTACTTGCGCGGGATTTGCGGCTGCTGCAACCTGCGACCAGGCGCAATTCGATGCCAAGACCTGTCGGCGGCGCTGAGGGCGCACCGGCTGTATGATCCGCTGGGTTGAGCGCCCTCAGAGGCGGTGGCCCTGCCGGTCGCGCTTGGTTTCGAGGTAGCGGCTGTTGTGCGGGTTTTCGCCGAAGCTGTGGGGGACGAGTTCCGCCACCTCGATCCCCTGCCCTTCCAGCGCGCTGGCCTTCAGCGGATTGTTGGACAGGAGCCGCACGCGCGCCACGCCGAGCGCCTTGAGCATGGCGGCCGCGAGGTCGAAATCGCGCTCGTCCTCGGCAAAGCCCAGGCGGAGGTTGGCGTCGACGGTGTCGAAGCCCTGGTCCTGCAGCTGATAGGCGCGCAGCTTGTTGAGGAGGCCGATGCCGCGCCCTTCCTGCTGCAGATAGAGGAGGATGCCGCCCGATTCCGCGATTCGCCGGACGGCGGCGCGCAGCTGGGGGCCGCAATCGCATTTCAGGCTGCCCAGCACGTCGCCCGTCAGGCAGGCTGAGTGGAGGCGGATGAGCGGGGTGTCGCCCGGGGTGCCGATGAGGAGGGCGAGATGTTCGGGCCCGCCGTCGGTGGGGCGAAAGGCAACGACGCTGGTGTCCTCGGCGCCCTCCAGCGGCAGGCGGGCATGGCTGATGATCTGGAGGCGCGCGGCGCGGCGCCAGGCGAGGATTGCCGACGCATCCGCCACGAGGCGATCGGGCACCGGGCCGTCGGCAGGGACCGCGAAGAGCGCCGGCAGCAGCGCTGCGCGCTTGGCGAGTGCGAGCCCGGCCTCGGCCGCGCGCGTGTCGGCGCCCAGTTCGCGGGTGGGGAATGGCCCTTTCAGCGGAGTTGCGAGGTCATCGACCGGGTCTGCCGTTGCCAGGCTGGTGGCAAGATCGTGCCAGGGCATGCGGGTGATGGCGATCACATCGGCGCCGGCCGCCGCGCGCTGGTTCAGGATCTTCAGCGTTTCGGCGCGTTCGGGCGTGATGAGAAGGTCGGCCCGGCCGGCGGATTCCAGCTGCGCCAGGCGCTGCGGAGTCGCCAGCTCGGCGGCCAGCAGATCCAGACCGCGCGCGCCATCGGTGACGCGGATGATTTCGCCGCGGCGGAGATCATCGAGTGCGCGGGCGAGCGCAATGTCCGTTGCTGCATCCGGGGCCGGATCGGTCACAGGGCGAAACCAGCGATCAGGGGCACATGGTCAGACGGGCGCTGCCAACCCCGGGCAGGAACGAGCGTGGTGAGGCAGCGGGCGGTTTCGGCAAGGGCGGGCGAGCACCAGACATGGTCGAGCCGACGGCCCCGGTTGGAGGCCTGCCAGTCGCTCGCACGGTAGCTCCACCAAGTATAGAGCTTTTCGGGGCGGGGGACGAAGTGGCGGCCGAGGTCAACCCAGCCATGGCTCTGCTGCAGGGCGGCCAGGGTGTCGACCTCCAGCGGGGTGTGGCTGACGACGTCAAGCAAGGCCTTGTGATCCCACACATCCTCTGGGTGGGGGGCGATGTTGAAGTCGCCGACCAGGATGGACGGCTCGGCGAGCGCGCCGGACCAGTCGGTCATGCGGGCAAGGAAGTCGAGCTTCTGGCCGAACTTGGGGTTCTGCGTGCGGTCGGGGATGTCGCCGCCGGCGGGCAAATAGACATTGTGCAGCACTGCGCCGCCGGCCAGGCGCACCGCGATGTGGCGCGCTTCGCCATTGGCCTGCCAGTCGTGGCGTGAGACGAGTTCGACCGGCACGCGCGAGCAGATGGCGACGCCATGGTGCATGCGCTGGCCGGCGAGGTGGATGTGGGTGAAGCCGTGCGCCTCCATCGCGGCGCGCGGGAAGCTGTTGTCCTCGCACTTGGTTTCCTGAAGGCACAGAATGTCGACAGCATGGGTGTCGAGCAGCTGTTCGATCAGGTGCGGGCGGGCCCGGATGCTGTTGATGTTCCAGGACGCGATGCTGAGGGGACGATTACCGGGCATGGAAGCGCACTTAGGAGTGCGGGCTGGGTTCGTCACGCCTCAAAACAACGGGTGGCCCGTGATGCGTTCTGCATGAAGCCGGCACGAACTGCGGCAGACATAAGTTGGCCCCCGCTCCGGGGGCATGGAGCGGGGGCCGTTTATGCGTTCGTCACGCAACCGGTGGGTGTTCTGCGATCGGGCAACAGGGGGCAAATCCCGATAGCCACCGCACCAGCATTCAGAAGCTAGCAGAGGGTATCTTGCCCGCACCTGAACAGATTCACATTCACCTTGCCATGACGCTTTGTCAAATCCATTTGATGTCTTACCGGCCCGAAACGGACCAACTTTTCGTTAACCTTGCGTTTCAGCCCGTTTTCCCTGGTGGGCGGCTGCGGGGCCTTGGATCGCGGAAAGTGAAGGCCGACTCGGGGATGTCGCTGTCGAAACGGATGTTCGACAGTTCCACCGTTGTCAGGTTGCTTTGCGCGTCGGTAACCCGCCATCCGGTGAGTCGCAGCCCCCCGGGCGCGGCGGCATCGGGCTGCAGGAAAAAGAGGATGCGGCCGAGATCGGCCCGCTTGGGATCCTGTGCAAGGACGGCGACCTGGCCGGGCATGGGGTTTTCGGCCTCGGGTACCAATTTCGCAACGCGGGCGAGATCTGCGGTCGGATCGAGGAGCACGCCCAGCGGGGTCGATTTTATGGGCCATTCGGACACCTGGGCCACCTTGTAGTCGATGAAGCTGAGCCGCTTGCCATTCGAGACGACGAGATAGCTGGCGTCCTTGCCGTAATCGAAGCGGATCCGGCCGGGGCGCTTCAACAGCATGGTGCCGCGGGCCTGACGACCGTCGGCCGCCGTCTGCACGAAGCCGGCCGACATGGTGCCGGTGGCGGCAAGGGCGCGCTGCACATCGGCAAGCGTGGTCGCTTGCGTGGGCGCTGCTGCCAAGGTGACGATTGCGAAGGGGGCGAGGAAGGATTTCATGCCCCCTCACCTGCTGCGCTGGCCGTGAACTGCCCTTGAATGCGGGACGCCTGAATGCTGGAGATCGCCGGGAGCAGCGCATCGAAATGATGGATCAGGGCGTCGGCACCCAGCGTTTCGACCGGTTCGGTCGAGTAGCCGAACGAGACCAGCACGAGCGGCACGCCGGCGGCAATCGCGGTATCGGCGTCGGTGCGGCTATCGCCGACGAAGATGGCGGCGCTGCCCTGCGCCTGCGCCAGGGTGTCGGTCAGGTGGCGCGGGTCGGGCTTTTTCCAGGGGCGGGAATCGGCGCCGAGCAGGGCATGGAAGCGATCGGTCCAGCCCAGTTCCGCGACCAGTGCGCTGGCGAGCGCGAAGGGCTTGTTGGTGCAGATGGCAAGCCGCAGGCTCTGCGCCTGCAGCGCATCGAGCGCGGTGTCGACACCGTCGAACGGGCGGCTGTGGACGGCGATGTTCGCGGCATAATGGTCGAGGAACGGGGCGACGCCGGCTTCGACCAGTTCGGGCGTCATGTCGCCGGTGGCGGCAAGCCCGCGCTCGAGCAGTTTTCGGGCGCCATGGCCCACCATGGCGCGGACGCCCGCCGGGTCGATGGGCGCGCGCCCCAGCACACCCAACGCATGATTGAGGCTGGCGGTCAGGTCGCCTGCCGTATCGACGAGCGTTCCGTCGAGATCGAAGATGATGGTGTCGGCCAGCATGGCCCCTGCCCTAGCGGGCCCGATGGCGGACGGAAAGCCGGCTGCGGGCCGCTTTCGGTGGCGTCATGCTTTTCTTGCGCTGCGGGCTGTGGCAAGGCGCGCCCATGCCAACCGCAACCGCGCGGCCGATTGCCGCCGTCATCCTCGCCGCCGGCAAGGGCACCCGCATGAAATCGGGTCTTCACAAGGTGCTGCACCCCCTGGGGGGGCGGCCGATGCTGATGCATCTGCTGGCCAGCCTGGACGGGCTGGCGCCCGCGCGACGGGTGGTTGTGGTTGGTGACCGGGCGGAACAGCTGCGCGAGGCACTGGCAGGCACGGATGTGGTGCTGGCGGTACAGGCGCCGCAGCTGGGAACGGGGCATGCCGTGCTGCAGGCCGAAGCAGCGCTGGCGGGCTTTTCGGGCACGGTGCTGATCCTCTTCGGAGACGTGCCCTTGATTTCGGCCGATACGATGGGGCGGCTGGCGGCAGCGGTGGAGCCGACCGACGGACCGGCGATCGCGGTCCTGGGGTTCAGGCCTGCCGTTCCGGGAGCCTATGGGCGGGTGATCGCCGGTGCCGCGGGGCGAATCCTGAAGATGGTGGAGGCCAAGGACGCGAGCCCGCAAGAGCTTGCGGTTCCGCTGTGCAACGCTGGGCTGATGGCGGTTCGGTCCGAGCATCTGGTGCCACTGTTGAAGCAGATGGGGAATGCCAATGCGGCGGGCGAATATTATCTGCCCGACATCGTGATGTTGGCTGCGCAGCAGGGGCTGCACGCGGTGGTGCTGGAAGGCTCGACCGACGAGCTTGTGGGCGTGAACAGCCGGGGCGAGCTGGCGCAGGCCGAAGCCCTGTTCCAGGCACGGCGCCGGGCCGAGCTGATGGCGGCAGGTGTTACACTGATTGCACCGGAAACCGTTTTTCTTTCGTGGGATACCGAAATCTCCTCAGATACAATTATAGAACCGAACTGTGTGTTCGGGCCCGGCGTTCGGATGGGGCATGACGTGCGGATCCGCGCCTTTTCGCACCTGGAGGGGGCCGAGGTGGCCGATGGTTGCGAGGTGGGGCCCTATGCACGGCTGCGGCCCGGCACGCAGCTGGGCCAAGGCGCGAAGGTTGGCAATTTCGTCGAGACAAAGAAGGCCGTGCTGGGCGCGGGCGCGAAGGCGAACCACCTGAGCTACATCGGCGATGCCGTGGTCGGCGCAAAGGCGAACATCGGGGCGGGCACCATCACCTGCAACTATGACGGCTTCAACAAGCACCTGACCCACATTGGCGCAGGCGCCTTCATCGGATCAAACTCGGCGTTGGTGGCGCCGGTGGCGGTGGGCGATGGGGCCATCGTAGGTGCGGGCAGCGTGATCACCAGCGACGTGGCGGGCGATGCGCTGGCGGTGACGCGCGCGCCACAGGAACAGAAGGCCGGCTGGGCAGCGCGTTTCCGCGCGGCCGCGCTGGCGCGAAAAGGCAAGTAGCATGTGCGGAATTGTGGGTATCCTGGGGCGCGGACCTGTCGCTGGCGAGCTGGTCGAAGGGCTGAAGCGGCTGGAATATCGCGGCTATGACTCGTCGGG
>JBKDAC010000527.1:0-1362 GCA_046316515.1 Sandaracinobacter sp.
GCCTCAAAGCCGCGGGACGGAAAAAAAAGGACGCCAGCCCCACCGCCGCAACCGAGCCTGCCAGCCATCCGGCAGGCAATAGTCCTCCAGCTCAGTCAGCCACCACCAACGTGCCCACACTGCCGTAAACGGTGGCAAAAAGCACACGGCAGATATCTGCCAAAGTAGTGTTAGGGTTGAGACTCATTTAAAGCCAGAACGCGATGGCTGTTGCAAGCGCGACGCCTGAGAGGAAGTTGGCCGCCAGCTTGTCGTAGCGGGTGGCGACGCGGCGGAAGTCCTTGAGGCGGCAGAAGGCGTTTTCGATGAGGTGGCGGCTGCGATAGCGGTCCTTGTCGTAGCGGATGGTGCGCTTGCGGTTGCGCCGGCCCGGGATGACGGGAACAGCACCTCCATCGCGTAGCGAGCGCCGCAGCCTGTCGGCATCATAGCCTTTGTCGCCGAGCAGGTAGCGCATGCATCCGGCGCGTTCGAGAAGCGCCGGCGCCGCTTTCACATCGCTGACATTGCCGGCCGTCAGCATCAGCGCGTAGGGGCGGCCGATGACGTCGGTGAGTGCAGGGACCTTGGTGGTCCAGCCACCGCGCGAGCGACCGATCGCTTGCGCCGAGCGCCCCCTTTTGCGCCGAACGCCGCGCGCTGTGCCTTGACGTAGGTGCTGTCGATCGAGGTGCTTTTCGTCACCGCACCACCAAGAAGCGCAGCTTGGCTAAATTACTGAGGAACAACATTGAAGTTGTGCTCCAGCGTGATTCTATCCTTTATGAACGAATAGCATCCTCAAGTACTTCGGCCCCAGAACAGCACTTACTGTGGGTAAGGCGCATACCCGCCCTCACCAATCACGCGGATTTTCTCCCAAACCGCCATCGGCCCCTTAGGATTCATAAACGTTTCGTGGGAAAACCCGCCAATACGTGTCAGACTGAGATAGCAGGAAGCATCAAACTCATCTTGGTACAGATCAAATCCGATCCGCCTGTCTGTCTGATCCAAGACCATAAACGGGCAGGACTTTACAAATAACGTGCCGGGTTCCAAATTCTCGTAATTATAATCGCCAAAAAAACTCCTCAGGTTATCATGCCCTTTTATTTCAATCGGACGACCGTCAATAGCCGATCTGCCATACATGCTTCCAAACCGACATTCAGCGGCGGAAACTTTCTTTCCTGTTTGGCACCTCATTTCGAGGATCCTGTCATGAGCAATCCTGGGGCTGGCTAGAGCGTTTTCCGATCAGTTTGCATCATATCCGCAGGAGCTGAAGTAGTTGGCGCATTCGGTGGGCTGGAAGATGTCGACGAGCTTGCCGATGAGGTCCCAGAGGCCGCTGACGGTGCGCTCGCCTTCTTTTCGCAG
>JBKDAC010000528.1:0-385 GCA_046316515.1 Sandaracinobacter sp.
GGCGCAGCCACACTGGCAGGAAGCCCAGCACGAAGCTGGCCAGAACCAGCAGCGGCAGCCAGACATCGAACTGCTGGAAGCCCAGGTTCACGGGCACGAAGCTGTTGTTCCCGACCGAAAACAGCGTCAGGCCCACCATCAGGAGCACGATGAGCGCCGTGCGGATGCTGTTCATATTTCCCCCTCTTGCGCGGTGATCCCGTCTGCTTCCAGCGCGGCCCTGAGTGCATCGACGGCGGCGGCAAGCCGTACGTCGTCGACGGAACGCAGAACGAAGTTGGCGCCGCCCTTGCCCTCGCGCCAGAAGGGGTAGGAGCCGACCTGCACGCCCTCATGTTCCTTCTGGATGCGGGCCAGAAGGTCCGCGACGCGGCTTTCCTGGGTC
>JBKDAC010000529.1:0-5800 GCA_046316515.1 Sandaracinobacter sp.
GACAGGGCCTGGGCGTGCTGCTGCTGTGGGCCGGGTTGCTGGGGCTGCTGCTGATGCGGCAGCGCGCCGACTGATGCGCGCCCTCGCTCGCGAATGGCGGCTGCTCTCGGCAGCGGCGCGTTTGGCGCTCCTTGCGCTGGGGCTTCTGGCAGCGATTGCTGTTGCGCTGGGGCTGGCATCGGTCAGCGCGACGCGGGCCGACATTGCGCGCGTTGTCGCGCTGGAGGCGCGGGAGACCGAGGCCATCATCGGCTACGCGGCGGGCGCGGCGGGCAGTTTCGGCTATTACAGACACCATCCGGTCTGGCGCGCGCCGAACGACCTCGCCTTCCTTGCACCAAGCCGGGGCGACGCCGTTCCCGAAGTGCAGCGAATCCGTCTCCTCGCGCTGGAAGCCCAGATCAACGACAACGAGACGGCCAATCCCGAGCTTCTGCTGGCCGGTCGGTTCGACTTCGCCTTTGTCCTTCTCTACCTCACGCCGCTGGTGCTGATTGCGCTGCTGCACGACCTGTGGTCCGCCGAGCGGGAGGCCGGTCGCCTTGGCGCCCTCCAGAGCCTGCCCAACGCCGACCGGCGCCTGTGGACGCCCCGCGCCACCCTGAGGTTCGGAGGTGTCGCGCTGGCCTTGCTGCTGCCCCTTGCCGCCGGTGCAGCGATAGAGGGGACGGCGCTGCCAAGGCTTCTTGCCGCAGTCGGGCTGGTGCTTGCGAGCCTCGGCTTCTGGGCGCTCCTCAGCCTTCTCGTCGCGCGCACGAACGCAGCCTCGGCAACCCAGGCCGCGGTGCTGGCCGGCCTCTGGTTCGCGGTCGCGCTCGTCATCCCGGCTGCCGCGCACCTCGCCATCAACCGCGCCGTGCCGCTGCCCGATGCGGCCGCAATCACGCGTGAAAACCGCGAAGAAGTGCATGCCGGCTGGGATCGCCCGAAAACCGAAACGATGCAGCGCTTCTTGGCGCACTATCCCGAATTCGCTGACAGGGCCGAGGTCGGCAACGGCTTCCACTGGAATTGGTATTTCGCTTTCCAGCATCTGGGCGACCTGCATGTGGCAGCCGACAGCGCCGCACGGGACGCGGGCATTGCCCGACGGGAAGCCCTTGCCCAGGGTCTTGGGTGGCTCTTGCCGCCGCTGAAACTGACCCAGGGCCTTCAGTCGCTGGCGGGCAGCGATGTCACCGCAGAGCTTGCCTTCCGGGCCCGCATTCGCGCCTTCCACCGGCAGCTGAGGGACTATCACTACCCCTTCCTGTTCGACGAGCGGCCGATGACTACGGCGGACGTGGCAGCTGCGCCAACCTTCGAAACGCCGCCTGACCTATAGGTCCATGGTCAGGAACATCGTCAGCTGGCGGGGGCTGTTCACCTGGTAGCTGCCGCTGCCGACAAGCTGCCAGTCAAAGGTGTTGGTCACATTGACCATCTGCACCCTGAAAAGCGTCGGAACCTCGCCGATCCGTGATTCCCAGCGGAAGCCGACATCGAGCACGGTGCGCGCGGGAAGCTCCGCGAGATTTCGCGTGTCGGCCGGGCGGCTGCTGCGGTGCGTTGCGTTGAGCGTGAGGGCGAAGCCCGGAACCGCAGGGATCGCATACTGGGTGGCGAAGGTGAGTGTCCGCGCCGGCTGGCCCAGCGGCCGGGGGCCGACGCGCCCGAGCGTGACACCTTCGCCCGTGACGCTGGGGTCCATCAGCACGGCGCCAGCGACCACGGTCAGCCCTTGGGCGACGGGCCCGGCCAGCGACAGCTCGACACCGCGGTGGCGCACGCCGCCCAGTTCCCGGAACAGATTGTCCTCGTCAGCCGCGAAATAGGGCTTGCGGAGATCGAATAGGCCCACGACCAGGCTGATATCGGGGGCGATCTTCCAGCGCAGCCCGGCATCGACCTGGGTGGTCAGGATGGCAGGCAGCGCCTCGGTGCGGTTGGCCGCGCTGTCGGGTGCAAGGCCGCTTTCCTCAAGGCCGCGGGTGTAGCTGCCGTAAAGGGCGAGCCGGGGCGACAGTTCGGCCGAGAGACTGAATGTGGGCAGCCAGACCTCTTCATCGGTGCGGGCCAGCGGCGTGGCCGGTCGGTCGACCTGCTTGCGGTACCAGGTGCGCTGGAGGCCGACGCCCAGCGACCCGACGCCGGACCAGCGGCCCTCATAGGCGAGCCCGCCAATCCACTGGGTCACCTGTTCGTCCGTGCGCGGGCCGAAGGCGAAATCCGGGGCAGGCCCCTCCAGAACCTCCTCAATAGGTGCCCTGGGAAGCAGGATGCTGGCACCCCCGCCATAAAGGCTGATGCGCTGTCGCCCGCGCAGCGCCGCATGCACGCTGTGCCGTCGTGGCCCTTCCGGCACGTGGCGGGTGACGCGGAATTCGCCGCTGGTACCGGCGAGGGACTGACGCGGATCGCTGGAGATGCGCCGGATCGCCGTGCCATCGGCTTCGATCTCGGTGAAATTCTGCGCAAAGTTGGTCAAGTTGTCCGAGGTGGAGCGAAAGAGGCCAGCCGCGATCTCCCAGTCCGTGCCGAGGCTGGCCTTGGCCAGAGCGCCATAATGCTGCACCATATTGCGCTGGTCGGCCCATCCGGGGCCCGGAAAGCGGCGCCGGGCAATGCGGGGCGGCAAGGTGCCCGGCCTCGGCGTGTAGAAGGGCGTTGCCTCCCGGTTGTAAAGGTCAACCCGGCTCCAGAAGGGGATGACCACTACATCGGGAGCCGGAGTCCAGCGGGCGGCCAGTGCGTAGGATCCAAAGAAGGCCTGGTTGCCGGCTGCCAGTTCCTCGACGAAGCCGGCTGCACCCACGACCAGAGAGAGTCGATCTTTCACCAGCGGAATCTGGCCGTCCCGCTCCAGCCGACCCCCGCCCCAGTCGTTCATGCCCAGCATCACGCTGAGGACAGGTTCATTGCCGGCCGGGCGGATACGATAGTCGACGATCCCGGTCGGCGCCGGGAACAGGTAGGACTGTGCCGTCAGGCCGACCCTGACGACATTGCCCTGCACCAGGCGGTCGGTGAAGCCGGCCGGCCGATCGATGTAGAGACCTTCCAGCCGGATGTTGTTGGCCGTCACCGGCGAAAAGCCACGGACGTTCGTGGAGCTGTAAAGGCCCACCCGCTCGTTCCCGATGCTGCTTCCGAACGCATCCTCCGCCATGGCAGCGGCATTGTCCGTCACCCGTTGGGCCTTGGCCGGGATATTGGCAGTCCAAGCGGCGAGTAGGAGAAGCCGGAAACTAAGCCGATCCATCACGCAATCCAGATCTTCGGGTCAAGGGTCGGCTCCGACCTGCGAGCCCCTAGATACGTTGTAACAGCGCCATGTGTAAAGGGACTGGGGCAGTTTGCTGATCATGCTGTCCTGGCCTCTGCGCGCCCTGATGCATGCCTTCTTGACGGGCGGCGTGCACGACATGCTGCAGCCCGAACGTGTGCTGGCACTTCTGGAGGAACATCTGCGAACGGCGCTTGAGCGGGAAGATGCGAACAGGGACAAGCTGCACCAGCTGCGGCAGGGCCACAAGGAAGCCGAAGCAGGCCTGGCGCGTCTGCTGGAGCTCGTCGAGAAAGGGCTCATGGCAGCGGATGACGGGTCCCTGCGCGAACGGATGGTCGCACTCAGCTTCAGGCGGGACGAGCTTGCGCAGGAGCTCGCCGGGCTGACCCGTCGACTTTCGACAGCCGAGCCCGTCATTACACCGGAACGAGTCGACCGGCTGGCGCAGCTGTTGGCCAGGCGGCTCGGTTCCGACTCGCCGGAGTTGCGACAGGTGTATGTCCGTCTGTTACTGAAAGAAGTGCGCTTCACCGGGTCGGAAATCCGCATCATTGGCTCGAAGGCCATTCTCGCGCGCGGCAGCTCGTGGGGGCCACGAGCCAGACAGGCCGGAGGTTCGCTCTTTTGTTCGGGAAGGGTGCAGCAAGTTGGGTTCGCCGCGCAGCGCATTGCGCTGCAGACGTCACGCCCGATTAACGAGTTGAATACTGTAGAGAAACTGTAATGATCAACGGCTTCGACGTTTGGAACAAGTCCGGCCAACTCGAACGGTTACCTGCAATTTTGCACGGACCTGACCATCTTGCTGCATTCATGGTCGCCTTACGGATCCCGGTCCGCCCGTTTCCTTGCGCCCCGTTGGGCATCGCCTGAAATGCGGCAAGCGAGCAGGAGGAGTCTATGGCGGAGGTCAGACACAAAGATGATGCAGGTGATGGGCAGGATCCATTTCCCGGCGTGCCAAAGCCCAGGCCGGTCGAGGCGGCAGACTGTCAGCCCGGGCCTGCCGGGTTGTCGTCAACCAGGAGGATGCGGCAGTCGGCAATGCCGGCGCGCGCAGCCTTGAGCGCGGCATAATCCGGCCCGTTCCAGAAGGCGAGAGCCGCGTCGCGGCTTGGCCAGCGCGAGATGACAACGGATTCGCCAGCCGGACCGCCGCCTTCCAGCAGCTCTGCACCCGGGGCGCGCAGGACATATTCGCCACCGTGGCGCGCAAGCAGCGCTGCAGCCGGCTTTCCATAGGCTTCCAGAAACTTCGCCCGATCGTGGATTTTCGCCGTGATGATCAACCATGTGGTCATTTTTCCACCTCTTTCCCGGCGCCCGGCCAGCGGAACAGCGCGTCGGGCACCGGCCCATTCACCGCCACCCGCGTCCAGCGCACCGCGTTGGCCTTCACGCCATTGTAGAACAGGGTCACCTCGCGCGCCTGGAGCCAGGGCGGATCGGCCAGCTTCACGAAATCCTCATAGGTCCGCATATGCCAGCCGCGCGGGGTCATGAACTCCATCGAGCGGATATAGTGACTCTTGCGGTCGATCCCGAACAACGTCGCCTGCCCCTGGGGATCGATCAGCCGCACCATATAGACAGGATGCCCGCCCACCTTGGCATCCGGCGCCCGCTCCAGCCGAAAGCCGGGCTTCAGCGCCGAGCGGATGATACCGAACCCGAAGTTCGAGGCCCAATAGGCGTCGGCCTCCGCCTTCGGCATCAGCCCATGCTCCGTCCAGGTGTCGGTGCCGTCAAATCCCACCTCGAACAGCAGCCTGTCCCCCGATTTCGCGCTGATCCTGACCTTGCCGTCCGCCCCGTGGCTGACCGTCCTGTCCGGGTTCATCGCCCGCCACATGCGGTAGTCGTCTGCCCGGGATTTCGGCACCGGGCTGTCGGGCGCGTAGAAGGTGGCTTCCCCTTCCAGCACCAGGGTCCGCGGGTTCAGCCAGCTCTCGCCTCCCGCAGCCTCCACCGCCCGCTCCAGGATATGCCGCGCCGTCGGCTCCTCGGCAGCCACCGGGCCTGCCACAGCAAGGGCGAGCACCGCCAGCAGGCAGGCAGGGCGCATGGCAGACTCCTTCGGATTTGTCCGGACATCATTTCAACCATGCCGGCCGGGCCCAGGCAAGGAGAATGCACCTCCCTCTGTTCCTTGCCCTCATGGTCGCCAGTCCGGCCATGGCGCATCCCTTGCCCGTCGGCATCTGGACCCGCCAGCGTCTGGCCCGGCCTTTCCGCTTTTCGTGTCCATCAAGCGCAACAGGCCCCTGCCGGATGGCCGCGATGACTGAAGCTTCCACCGCGACCTTGCGCTGCACGATCAGGGTGGCGAGGGATCAACTTCATGTGGATGCAGGCCAGCTGTACGCTCACTTCGGCTCAGCCGATCTCCACAAGCTCGAGCAATTCGCCGGCCGGGCCCCGCGCCGTGCTGGCCCGCCGTCCATTGTACAGTGGCCCGGGCAGGGCTGCCGGCGGCATGAGAAACATCGCCGGATCCAGCCGGTCGAGCCCATCGACCGCCAGCGTCACCAG
>JBKDAC010000530.1:0-5818 GCA_046316515.1 Sandaracinobacter sp.
CGAGCTTGCCCTCGTCCATCAGCCGCCCGGCCCTCAGCGCCAGCAGCAGGCCCAGCGTGATCTCGGTCTGCATGTCGGCGAGCTTCTTCTGCACCAGCTGGGTCGCGGCCAGCGGGCGGCCGAACTGCTTGCGGTCGAGCGTGTATTGCCGGGCCTGATGCCAGCAGAATTCGGCGGCGCCCATCGCGCCCCAGCCGATGCCGTAGCGCGCGTTGTTGAGGCAGCCGAATGGACCCTTCAGGCCCTTCACATTCGGAAGCAGCCTGTCGGCAGGGATCTCCACGTCGGTCATCACAATCTCGCCCGTGACCCAGGCGCGCAAGGAGAACTTGCCCCGGATCTTGGGGGCGCTGACCCCCTTGTCGGTCTTCAGCAGCACGAAACCGCGGATCTGCTCGCCGTCGCCCAGGTCGCACTTGGCCCAGACCACGAAGAGGTCCGCGATGGGGCTGTTGGTGATCCACATCTTGGCGCCGTTGAGGCGGAAGCCGTCGGCCGTCTTCACCGCGCGGGTCTTCATGCCTGCCGGGTCCGAGCCGGCGTCGGGTTCGGTGAGGCCGAAGGCGCCGATCCATTCGCCGCTGGCAAGCCGGGGCAGCCATTCCTGCCGCTGGGCCTCGGCACCATAGGCCCAGATTGGGTACATCACCAGGCTGGTTTGGACCGAGAAGGCCGAGCGGTAGGCGGAGTCCACACGCTCCACCTCGCGCGCGATGAGGCCATAGGCGACATAGGAAACGCCCGCGCAGCCATAGCCGTGGATGGTGGGGCCCAGCAGCCCCGCTTCGCCAAAGGCCCGCATCAGCGCGGGATCATAGGTCTCGTGCCGGTTCGCTTCCTTCACGATCGGCACCAGATTCTGGTCGCAGAAGGCGCGCGCGCTGTCGCGGACCATCCGCTCCTCGGCCGTCAGTTCGGCCTCGATCAGCAGGGGATCGGCCCAGTCGAACGACGGCCAGGGCTTGGCCGGGGATTTTTCCGCGGCCACCACAGGCCCTGTCGGCGCGTTCATCGCTTCTTCCTTTCCGCGAACACAGCAGGCCGCCCCGTTACCCCGACAGGGCGCAGGTGCCAAGTGGATCGCCCCATGCTAGGCGCGCACCCATGCACGCGCCCGCCGCCCGGCCGACCCTTGGTTTCATCCTGCTTGCCGGTTCCCTGACAGCCTTTGGTGCGGTTTCCATCGACTTTTACCTGCCGGCCCTGCCGGCGATCGCGGCCGAATATGGCGCGTCGACCGCTGCCGCGCAGATGACCATGTCGGCCTTCCTGGCCGGCATGGCGATCGGGCAGCTGGGCTTTGGCCCACTGTCGGACCGCGTCGGCCGGCGGCCGCCGCTGTTGGTGGGCATCCTGCTCTATACGCTGGTGTCGTTGGCGCTGGCCTTTGCGCCTTCGATACAGGCGCTGGCCATCGGGCGCTTTGCGCAGGGGCTGGCGGCCTGTGCGGGGGTGGTGATCGCACGCGCCATCATCCGCGACCGGTTCGACACCACGGAAAGCGCGCGCCTGTTCAGCCTGACCTTCCTGGTACTGGCGATTGCGCCGATGCTGGCGCCGACCGTCGGTGCCTGGCTGATGGGCCTGTTCGGCTGGCATTCGATCTTCCTGGTGCTGGCGCTGTTCGGGCTGCTGGTGGGGGTGGCCGTGTTCTTCCGGCTGCCCGAAAGCCGGACGGCCGCGACCGCTGCGCAGGCGGCTGCGGAAAGCCCGCTGGGAAGCTACCGGGCTGCGCTCTCGGACAGGCGGGTGCTGGGCTATGTGGGGGCGGGCGCGCTGAACGGGGCGTCGCTGTTCACCTATGTCGCCGGGTCGCCCGCGCTGTTCATCAGCCATTTCGGCCAGCCGCCCTCGGCCTTCGGCTGGATCTTTGCGCTGAATGCACTGGGGCTGATCATCGCCTCACAGCTGAACCGCCACCTGCTGACGCGCCTTGCCCCGGACTGGATCGCGCGGCGCGGCGCGCTGGCGGCCATGGGCTTTTCGGCGCTTTTGCTGGTGCCGGCCCTGATGGGGCTGGCGGGGCTGTGGGTGACCATGGCGCTGCTGTTCCTGGGGCTGGGCAGCTATGGCTTCGTTTCGTCGAACAGTTCGGCGCTGGCCCTGGGCGCGATGCCGCAGCGGGCCGGGGCGATATCCGCGCTGATCGGGGCGGGATCCTTTGCCTTCGGGGCGACGGCCAGTGCGCTGACGGCACCCTTTGCGGCCGATGGCCCGCTGGCGATCGCGACCGGCATGGCGGTGGGGTTTGCGGGGTCGGCCTTCTGCCTGCACCGGGTGGCGCGCGGATGAGCAGTTCGGGGATAAGCGGCTGGCTGGAGATCGCGCCCGGCCTTGCCATCCACGAGGATGAGCTGGGCTTCCGCTTTGTCCGCGCGTCGGGTCCGGGCGGGCAGAATGTGAACAAGGTGTCGACGGCGGTCGAGCTGCGCTTTGACCTGGTGGCGAGCCCGTCGCTGCCGCCCGCCATGAAGGCGCGGGCGGCGCGGCTGGCGGGATCCCGCTTTACCGACGCAGGCGAGATCCTGCTGTTTGCCGAGCGGTTCCGCACCCAGGCGGCGAACCGGCGCGATGCGGTGGAGCGGCTGCTGGAGTTGCTGGCGCAGGCTGCGGTGGCACCCAAGCCGCGCCGCCCGACCCGGCCGGGGGCCGGTGCACGGGCGCGCCGGCTGGAGGGCAAAAAGCACCGATCCGGCGTGAAGGCCGGGCGCGGGAAGCCGACGCCCGACTGAGCCTGCTGCCGTCCCTTCGGGGGTGCCTGGAATGCGTCAAACTTCTGACGCCCAGGGCCTCTGAAACCGTCAATGCGTTGACGCCGGGCCATGCCCGACGGCCGCGGCCCCTTGGGGGGCGCGGTTGGCACACTGTTTGCTTCACCCCTTCACGGCCGGTCACCGGAAAGCTTGCCTGCCCTCGCAAGCCGCCGGCCATGTGCCCACCGGGACTTGCGACTCCCCGGCGGGTGCCGCCGGTGCGCCAAACCCGCCCGCAAATGGGCAACAGGACGGGGACAAGAGGATGAGGAACAGGCCGGGTCCATCGAGCGGACCGAAGGAAGATCAAAGAGACATTGGCCCGCTGGGCCGGGCCTTTGCGCGGGCATTGGCCGACGGCGCCAAGGGGCCAGTGGCGGAAGACCCGGCCAGCCGTGCGATCGTGGATCTGGCCCGCCGGGCAGCGCCTTCCGATGCGACCATCCTGGTGACGGGGCCTTCGGGGGCGGGCAAGGAGGTGATGGCCCGCCTGCTGCATGCCGACAGCGGCCGTGCCGACCAGCCCTTCCTGGCGGTGAACTGCGCCGCCCTGCCCGACGCGATGCTGGAGGCCCTGCTGTTCGGCCATGTGCGTGGCGCCTTTACCGGCGCGCTGACCGAGGCGCCGGGCCTGTTCCGCGCTGCGGGCGCGGGCACCTTGTTCCTGGACGAGATCGGGGAAATGCCGCTGGCGCTGCAGGCCAAGCTGTTGCGCGCGGTGGAGCAGCGCGAGGTGCTGCCGGTGGGGGCGACGGTGCCCGTGCCGGTGGCCGCGCGGCTGGTGGCGGCGACCAACCGCGATCTGGCGGCGGCGGCTGCCGCCGGGACGTTCCGCGCCGACCTCTATTGGCGGCTGTCGGTGTTTCCGCTGGCGCTGCAGCCGCTGGCCGCGCGGCGCGGCGACATAATTCCGCTGGTCGCCCGGCTGCTGGGTGCGCGGGCGGGCAATGCGCGGCTGTCCGAGGCGATGCTGGCGCGGCTGGTGGCGCATGACTGGCCGGGCAATGTGCGCGAGCTTTCGAACCTGCTGGCGCGCGCTGCGATCCTGGCCGCCGACGGGCCGATCACCGATGCGCATCTGGCACTGCCGGTAGCGCACGCGCCCCTGACGGCGCTGCCCGACCAGCTGCGCGTGCAGGAGGCCGAGGTGCTGGGCCGGGCGCTGGCCGAGACCGGCGGGCGCCGGGGCGAGGCGGCGCGGCGGCTGGGCATTTCCGAACGGACGCTGCGCTATAAGCTGGCGGCACAGGCCGGGCGGCCGCGGGCATCAAGCCGGGCCGTGGCCGGCGGGCTGCTGCAATGACGGCGGTCGGGGCTTCCATGGGCCCGGCTTCCATGGGCCCGGTTTCCATGGGCCCGGTTTCCATGGGGTTGGGCGGGGTGCTGCAGTTGCGCGCCGAGATCCTGGCGAAGAGCCAGGCGCTCGCTCCGGCGGCCTTGGGCGGGGCCGGTGCGGCAAAGCCTGTGGCGCCCGAGGGCGGCGGCTTTGGCGCGGCCATGAGGGACGCAGTGAAGGCCGTGCACGAGTTGCAATCCGAGAGCAGCGCGCAGTCTGCCGCCTGGGAGCGCGGCGAGACGCACGACATCGCAAGCGTGATGCTGAGCCGGCAGAAGGCCTCGATCGCATTCGAGGCGACGCTGCAGGCGCGCAACCGGCTGCTGAGCGCCTATCGCGACGTCATGAACATGCCGGTGTAGCGTGGCGGAACCGACCGCCCTTGCCGCGCCCGAAAGCCCTGCCTGGCGGATGGCGTTGCCCGCCGCTCTGGAGGGGCCTGCCCAGCTGCTGCGGGCGAACCCGCTGCTGGCGCGGGCGGCCTGGCCGATTGCAGGCGCGACCGTTGCGGCGCGGGCCCTGCTGGGCTGGCTGCGGCTGGCGCCGCCCGCCCGCGCGCCGCTGTTTGCGCAGCTGCCCGAGGCGGACAAGGCGGCGGTGGTGACGGCGCTGGAGGAGGCGGGCCTGGCGGTTGCCTTGGACCCGCGGACGGGCGCGGTGCTGCTGCCGGAAGCGGACCATGCGCGGGCGCGGATGCTGCTGGCCGGGCAGGGCCTGCCCAAGGCAGCGCCCGGCGGGACCGAGATGATCGCGGACCTGCCGCTGGGCACCAGCCGCGCGATCGAGAGTGCCCGGCTGAAATCGGCGCAGGAGCGCGAGCTGGCGGCCTCTATCGAGAGCCTGCAGGGGATCGAGGCGGCGCGGGTGATCATTGCCCAGCCCGAGCCATCGCCCTTTGTGCGCGACCGAGCGCCCGTGACGGCATCGGTGACGGTAACGTTGGCGCCGGGGCGGGCGCTGTCGGAGGCGCAGTCGCGCGCGATCATCCACCTGGTGGCGGGCGCCGTGCCGGGGTTGTCGCCCGACAATGTGGCGATCGCGGACCAGATGGGGCGGCTGCTGGCGGGCGAGCCGGGCGCAGGGCGGATGCAGGGGGAGGACCGGCGGCTGCGCTTGCAGGCAGAGATGGAGGCGCGGGCGCGCCAGGCGATTCTGGACCTGCTGGGGCCAGTGGTGGGGCGCGAGAATGTGACCGCGCAGGTGGCGGTGGACCTGGACTTTGCCCGACGCGAGGCGGCCAACGAGCGCTATGAGCCCGAGGGCGCGCTGCGGTCGGAGCAGGTGAGCCGGTCGAATTCCACCGAGCCGCGGGCGATCGGGATTCCGGGCGCGCTGACCAACACGGTGCCGGCGGCGGCGACGGTGACGGCAGCGCCGCCCCCGGTGGCGGCGGGACCGACGGAGCAGACCACGGGGACTGAGAGCGCGACGCGCAATTACGAACTGGGCCGGTCGGTGGAAGTGACGAGCCGGGCGGGCGGGCAGGTGCGGCGGCTGACGGCGGCGGTTGCGATCCGGGCTGAGGCCCTGGGGCCGCCGGCGGGGCGGGCGCGGCGGCTGGCCGATATCCGCGCGCTGGTGGAAGGGGCCGTGGGCTATGACCAGGCGCGGGGCGACCGGATTGCGGTAAGCGCCAATGCCTTTGCGCCGCCGGCCGAGACGCTGCTGCCCCTGTGGCGGGAGCCCGTACTGGTGGAGAGCAGCAAGTGGCTGGCGGCCGCGCTGGTGG
>JBKDAC010000531.1:0-710 GCA_046316515.1 Sandaracinobacter sp.
TATAGGCCCACATCGGGGGGAACCATGTGACGGGCTTCAGCAGCTCGAGAATGTCGCGGGGGGCAGGGATGCCGGGCTGCAGGGCGGACGGCAGGTCCGCTGCGGCGCCGCTGAGGCCGGGTTCGGTCGCGGGGGCTTGAATCCGGTCCATGGGGAGAGGCTAACCGGGCTGGCCCCGAGCGTCAATTCAGATTGACACTTTCAACTGTCAGGCTGGTGTTGCAGGACGCGGCCAATGCACGAATTCAGTTGTCCTGATCGGCGCCGGGTGCTGCCAGGCCGTGCCGGTGCAGCTTGGAATAGAGGCTCTGCCTGCTGAGGCCGAGAATTTCGGCAGCAGATGCGCGGTTGTTCGAGGTGTAGCGCAGCGCGGCCTCGATACAGAGGCGTTCGATGAGGTCGGTCGATTCGCGCACGATGTCCTTCAGCGCCACGCGGCCGACCAGTTCCGTCAGCTGCTCGACCGAGCGCGGCATGGCGGCACCGTCGTCCTCCGGGCGACCGAGGCGGCGAGCGATCGAGCGGATGGCAAAGCCGTGATGCAGCTCGCCGCCTTGATCGACCGAGACGGCCGACATCTCGACATCCTCGATATCGCCATGGCGGGCGCGCAGCCGCGTTTCGAAATTGCGCAGCATGCCATCGGTGCGGAGCTGCCCCAGCATGAGATCATAGTCGATCTCGGGCCGGGCAAGGAATCGGCCCAAGTG
>JBKDAC010000532.1:0-1371 GCA_046316515.1 Sandaracinobacter sp.
GCCTTCTCCCTTGTCTCCGTCTGGCCCGTCTTCGCCTCGCCGGACTTTGTCTCCGCTATCTTCGCCTCGGCCGCTCGGCCTTCGCGGGCCTTTGCCTCCCCGCTGGCCGACTGGGTTCGGTCCGCCTTTGCAGCGGCCTCCCGCCGCACCTCGGCAGGCGCATCCTCGGCGCTGTCCTCCGTCACCTCGGCCATGGCAATCGGCGCATCGGCCGGGCCGTGCGCCGGCGACGACATTTCCGCCATAATCACGGCAACCGGCCGCCCGGCGGCCAGTGCCTGTGCGGCGGCCTCACCCCGCGCTCGATCATCGGCTGTCATGCGTGTCGCCATCCGCGCGGCCTGCCCGGACGCCAGTGTAAGCCCACCTTCGCGCGCCCGCACCACATAGGCATAGCCCAGCGCCGGACTGCGCGGCGCCACATCCCCCTCGAAGGTCGCCACCCCCAGCACATAGGCTGCGCGCAGATCGCCCCGGTCGGCGGCGGTGCGCAGCTGCGTCAGCGCCTCGATCTTGCGGCCTTGTTGCCATAGGGTGATCCCCAGATTGGCGGTTGCCGCCACATGCCCCTTGTCGGCGGCACGCCGATAATAATCGATCGCAGTCTTGGGCTCCTGCGGCACCCCGCGCCCCAGTCGATAGGCCTGCCCCATGTTGAACAGCGCGTCGGCATCCCCGCGCGCGGCCGGCGTCACCCACTCGGCAACCGCGCCGCTCCAGTCGCCGGCCCGCCATTTCGCAACACCCGTATCCACATTGGCCAGCGCGGGCGTCGCCAGCAGCACCGCCAGGGGCAGGAACAACATCCTCATGCCTGTCGCTCGCCGCCCTTCAGAACCAGTGTCACCCGCCCCTGCACGGGCAGCCCATCAAAGGGCGTGTTGCCCGCCCGGCCGGGCAGCCGGTCGGCATAGATCCGCCATGGCGCATCCGGCGCGAACAGCAGAAGGTCGGCCGGATCGCCCACCGCCAGCCGCCCGCCCGGCAGGCCGAACCGCGCCGCCGGGTTCGCCGACATCAGCGCCAGCAGGGCCGGCAGCGTCAGCACCCTGTCGTGCACCAGGTTCATCCCCAGGGCGAGCAGTGTGGCAGAGCCTGCCGCCCCCGGCGCCGCATCGGCGAAGGGGAGGCGCTTTTCCTCCTGCGTGCGCGGGTCGTGCCGGCTCGCCAGCACGCTGATCGTGCCATCCGCCAGTCCTTCGCGCACGGCGGCCCGGTCATCCTCGCTCCGCAGCGGCGGCGACAGCCGCGCAAAGCTGCGATAGCCCGTCAGCGCAATGTCAGACAGCAGCGCATAGGCGGGCGAAGTCCAGGCCGTCACAGCCAGGCCCGCGGCGCGCGCCAGGCGCACCAGCGCTACCCCATCGCGCG
>JBKDAC010000533.1:0-8542 GCA_046316515.1 Sandaracinobacter sp.
TTATTTACTTGACTAGACGAATTCGTCTTTAAGTTTTTAATAAGCAATAGTATCCTGCCGACTGCGCCCAAAACTCCCTTCCTTTTTACCAGATTACTACTCCTCAAAGGAGAATCCGCACGTCCCCGATGAAGCTCTCCAGCGTCTGAAGGTGGGGCTGCACGGCGTCCGGATAGGATTCCACAAGCCCGGCGGGCACCACGAGCTGCACCCCTGCCCCGTGCATCTCCCGGAACTGCGCTTCCGACACACCCTCCTGGAGGGTGAGAAGGTGTTTCTGACGGATGCGGTCGGCCTCATTGATGACCTGCCGCCACCGGTCTTTGCAGGTCGTCTTGACGGCAAGCATCCGGAGCCGGGCCTCTGGAAAGGCGGCGTTTTGATAGGCGGCCTGTGACGGAAACAGGAAGTCTGGCCGCTTGCCAGGGTCGGACTCTGGCTGGTGGGAGAAGTGCGTCCCTTCGACAAGCCGCTCCTCGATGAAGATCTCGCGGGTCTGAAGCTCAAGGGACCGGCCGGCGCGTGATTTTCGGCGCTGAAGGATGGTCTGCGCCCGTTTGATGAACTGGTCCACAGTCGCAAAGCCTGCCATGATCGCGGGCAGCTCCACGGCGTGCTCGACGCTCTGGAAAATCTCGAACTCGCATTTGAGGCGCTTCAGGAGGCGCTGATCCGGGATAAGACCCCTGCCCGGCCGCATTTCGACAGATTTGCGGGCAATGGCAGCGCCTGAAGGAAAAGCCGTTGCCCAGCCTTCGGGAAGCTCGGCTGCGCTCAGCCAGCACGAGGCGCGCTCTGGCACCTGGAACAGGTCGCGCGGTGCTGTATCGGCCGTCCAGACAACATACCGGCCCGGCTCCACAGGACCAATGCGGTCCTCGATCAGGTCCTCTTCGACGGGATCTCTCGCAATCCAGACATGGCAGTCCGGTTGTGCTTCGCCCTCGACCCTCCTGAAGGAAAAGACCGTCAGGGCGCCGGTGCTGTCCGGGTCCAGAAGGGGGGAAGCAGCCCCGCCAAAGTTGGTGAGGCGGGCCTCGTTGCGTCCGCCCTTCGGATTCTCGTGAAAGCGGTTGTTGTAGTAGATCGCCCGGACCTGACGGCGGTCGGGGTGGCTGTCGATCGCAAGATCGAGCTGCGCGTCGGGGTTCTTGATGTCGGTCCGGTTGATCGCCGGGATCACCTCGAACAGGAACTCCTTCGGGATATAGGGGCCGGCCTGGTGGGAGCCGTTGGCAAGAGTGTCATTGCCGGAAAGCCGTTTGGCAAAGATGATGCGGTCCGGCTTTGAGAACTCGTCCAGCCAGTCAGTGACATCAGCAAGCGCCAAGAGCCCCTCCCCTGATCTCATCAACAGCCGATGAGCCTGTGAGCCATGCAGCAGCGCGGGCAATGGTTGCATCTGGTCCTGGTGCTGCCCTCCCCCGCATGGAACATTCCCAGATGGTCAGGACGCGCCACCCCTCGTCTGCGAGGGCGTTGCGGTCTCGGGCATCACGTGTGCGGTTGCCCTCGATCTTGGCCTTCCAGAATTCGGGCCGCGTGCGCGGCCACCGGAAAAGCTCGCAGTCGTGGCCGTGCCAGAAACAGCCATGGGTGAAGATCACGGCTTCCCATTTGGGGAGCACGATATCCGGGCGCCCGGGAAGGTCGCGCCGGTGAAGCCTGAAGCGGAAGCCAAGCCTGTGCAGGCCCTGCCGGATGATCCGCTCGGGCTTTGTGTTGCCAGAGCGGATACCTGCCATCATCCGGCTTCGAGTTTCAGGGTCGACGATATCAGACCGCAATGGGCAGCATTCTCTGTTGCAGATCTTCTGGCAGCTCCTCGATGCCCAGCCATGGGGCCATGTGGCGCGCGATGGCTTCCACAACGGGCACGACGACGGCATTTCCGAACTGGCGATAAGCCTGCGTATCAGACACCGGGATGACAAAGCTGTTCTCGCCCGGGCGATCGAAGCCCATCAGGCGGGCACATTCGCGGGGGGTTAGCCGGCGCGGGTTGCCCTCCTCCCTCCGGACAAGAATCTCTGAGCCGTCCTTGTAGTAGCGGGCTGAAAGTGTCCGGGTGACATCGCCTTCCCCGACAAGACCAAAGCCGAAGCCGTTTCCGGCTGCCTTGTGCTTGGCGGCATAGTCCTGAAGATACTGCCAGAGATGATCCGTCAGCGTGTATTTGTCGGACACGCGGCCGATGTTGCCTGTCGTAAAGGGCCTCTCTGGCGCCTCGGTGCCATCCTCTGGATGCAGGATGCTGCCAAGACGCGGCCCGTTGACAGGATCGGGAACGACAAAGTCATCAAAGCTGAAGTCGTTTTCCTCGCGGAATCCAACAATGAAAATCCGCTCGCGGTGCTGGGGCACCCACGACCTCGCATCGATCACACGGGTATGGATGTGATAGCCGAGCTCCTCAGTGAGCGTGCGCTGGATGACCTCGAACGTCCGGCCGCGGTCGTGGTTCACGAGGTTCTTGACGTTCTCGAGCACAAAGGCGCGGGGCCGGTGGTGCTCAATGATCCGGGCAACGTCGAAGAACAGCGTTCCTTGTGCCTCGCACCGGAAGCCATGGGCGCGGCCCAGGGCGTTCTTCTTCGACACGCCTGCAATCGAAAAGGGCTGGCAGGGAAAGCCCGCGAGCAGAAGGTCGTGCTTCGGGATATCTGCGGCGTCGATCTTGGTGATGTCGCCGGCAACCTCGTGGTCACAGGCATAGTTCGCCCGATAGGTGAGCTGCGAATAGCGATCCCATTCGCTCGTAAAGACGCACTTTCCGCCGAGTGGCTCAAAGCCTCTGCGAAGCCCGCCGATCCCGGCAAACAGGTCGATAAACGTGAAGGCCGCTCTGCCCTCCACCGGCTCTGGCCGGGTCTTGTTTGCCAGTGTGGTAAGCAGCGAAACTGCGGCTTTGCGCGGGCGCGCTTCGCCGCTTTCCCATCGGTAGATCGTCCGCCTCGAAAAGCCGGTTGTCTCTGCCAGCTCGTCGATCGAGATGCCGGCGCTGGCGCGCAGGCGGGAAAACTCGGAAGTGGGGGCGGTGCGGGCGCTGGGAATCACTGTGCCAGCCTGGCATGATTGGCCCTTGCTGCAAAGAGTCTTTGCTTCCCTTGGGGACAGTTTCGTCTGAGAGCAAATTACCTCTTAAGCACCCCTGCCCTTGGGCCAGAGGTGTTGCCCGGTAAGAAGGAGTCCGCCCACCTCAGCGGCGAGATATCGGTAAGAAGATGGTCACATCGGCCTTTGTGGGCCGATTCCGCACACCTTTGGGGTTGTGGCGCTATGTGCGGAAAAGCGTTAGAAGTTCTGTTATGTGAATCTAGTTAAAAGGGTTAAGCGGCCAATAATCGCTGTTTTCCCGTCTCTTTTCAGTGACTTGGGAATCTCCTTAGTGTGCGTTCCCACGTGGTTCGGTGTGTGATCCCACGATGGCTGGGTGTGCGTTCCCACGACGCCAAAGTGTGTGATCCCACGTGTCGCCAGTCCCTTTAACCTTGCTAGAGGCCCGATTTATCCACAGGTGGGGAGATCATGCCTCCAATCTGCCTTCTTTGGGCACAGTGGGCGGTGTGTGATTCCACGATAGTTTAGGAGCGCTTCCCTAAGGCAAGACGGTCCATCAAGGCGTCAATCTCGGCCACCCGCTTCTGGTCCACGGCGAGCCTCTCACGGTGGTAGCGCTCTACTTCCAACCGCGTTCTGAGCTCCTCGGCCTCACCCCTGAGGCGGAACAGAACAGCCGGAGCCTTCTCGGTCGTCTCGATCATGCTTAAGGTGTATTCGGGGAGCTGGTCGGCCTCGACGATCTTCCGCAGCATTCGGTTGAACTCTTTGGGCTTGCTGTCGCTGCCGGTCTTTTCGCGCAACACCTCCACCCGACATTTCCACCCGCCGCGCTGGTTGCCGGCGTGCTTCCTGGCAATGCGATAGACGGCGCGCTCAAGCCCCCCGGTCAGCAGGAAATAATCCGGATGCATGGTCAGCAACGACCTTTCGCTGACGATTCCCTCATACACCCAGTCCGATAGCGTGATGCTCATGCCGCGTGGCTGGCCGGTCTCTGGGTCCATTTCCAACGTCCACTGGTCCAGCCAGTTGAAGCCGGCCTTCTGCCGCCGCTTAGGTGCGCGGATCGACGTTGAGATTGATGTGGTCTGGAGACGCTGCAATGCTGCCTGGAGCTCCTGATAAGCCCTGCCGCTAGTGTCGCGCTTGATGGCCCGCAAAAGGTCATAGGTCGTCGTCTTGAGGGTGCGGGGAAGGTCGTTGACCCCCTCCTCCTTCAACCTATTCAAGGTCGATGCCGCCCAAACCAATACATCGGCGTCCCATATGGTGGCCATGCCATAGGCGGGGATGGCCTCGATCTTGACCCAAGTCTCACCGTCCGAACTGGTGTATTCGATCGGCTTCACGCGCTTGCGCTTCTGCAGCGAAAAGAACGGGCGTTCCATCGTCTCCCGTTGATCCTTGAGCGACAGGTCGCCCATCAACGGAATGAAGAAATCGAACTCTGGGCTAGGGTCGCGCCGCTTGGTCATCGCGCGAATTTTGCTGCCGCGTCGTATTTCGCAACAAGGTCAGCGATGGCTTCGCCTAGCAGCTCCTGATGGCTACGCCGGGTTTTGGCCGCGAGCATGCGGAACGCCTCGGCCGCCGGGTCATCGAGGGCGAAATAGCCGCCAAGGTGGTACTTGCCGGCGTTGGGGCTGCGACGGCGCGGCTGTGCGGCCGGAGCTGGGACGGCTTCCTGCGCCTGCTCCGTTTGCCTCTCGATGGCCGGCGCTAGAATGGATCGTCTAGCCATTGGCTGCCTTACCCTTCTTGATCGTTGAGATGCTGATAGTCTGCAACTGTTCAAACACGAATTCTTGAAGGTTTGCAAGCTCCTCCGCCGCCTTGCCCTTGGATTCTTGTTCGGCAACCCCCTGTCCCCGCGGCCACGATGCACGAAAAGCGCTCCGCTGCCTGATGACCGCTGGCGCCATACGCAGCCCGGCCTGCTCGATAAGCGCAATTGCATCCTCGATCAGCATGGTTGCAGTGGGCGGCACCATGTTGAGCACGGCATAGGCCGGCTTCCCTGTAGCCGCGACGAGCTGGGCAGTTCGCTTGATGGCGTCCAGATCGATCAGTGACGCTCCGCATGGAATCAGGATCAAGTCGGAAAGCTCGGCAGCCGCCGCCGCCTCGGCTCCGGCGGCCGGCGGCGTATCGAGAATTACCAGCCCAAAGCCATTGGCTCGCGCCGCCTCGATCGCCTGCGGCAGCCGGCGGGTGCTGATAGGCTCGACGTGGGGCAATTCGGCGCTTCGCCGCTCGCTCCAAGCTGTGGCGCTCTCCTGACCATCCATATCGAAAAGGGCGGTCTTGATCCCGGCAAGCCGGGCGCCGACAGCAAGGTTCACGGCAAGCGTCGTTTTGCCCACGCCACCCTTCTGAGCCACTATTGCGATAATCTGCATGTTTGCAAACCTTCAGTACATCGATTATGGTGTTTGGCAGGTTGCCAGTCTTGCAATACTCATACCTTGAAAGTTTGGGACATGGAAGGGGCGGACATGGGTCTCGACACACAAGCCGTTTTGAAGGGCCACCTAACAGTAGATGCTATCTGCGCTCAGCTGCGCAAGGCCTACGGGGCAGGCGATGCCGTGGCGCGTCCGATGCGTTCGCGGGACCACTGGATGGTGGAATTTACAGACAGCGAGGGCCAATATCGCGCCTTGGACGTATTCCTCAATTCCTACGCAGTTGAGGATTACAAGGAGCTGGCCACCCCGGAATCAACTCTGGTCTCAATGGAGTTTGGGCCAACAAGCGAAGTGATAATTCGCGCCCTGGTCAACGGATGGGGTGGATGGGTCCGAAGGCGCGATGGGGAAGGGTGGACGCCTCTGTGAACTGAGGTAGTCCCGCCTGTTTGGACAGTTTGGGGCCGAAGTTAAGCTTGATCCCGGGTTTCTATCACGCCGCCAGCTGGAGTTCTTCCGTCGTCGGGGCATGCTCCGGCGACGGAAGATTTTCGTTCGTGCCATAAGCCTCATTCGGGGTCTGGCCTGCCAGTCCCGCAGGTCACCGGCCTGTCCATCGACCCGCGCCATGTCCGCGCCGCTTTTTCAAGTAGATAATGTCGATAATTTTGCTTGACAGGATCGCCGCAATCCTTTAGACCCGAAGGTGTCTAAATATGATGGTCGAAGTTTAGACTTTTTCTACTGGATTACAGGATGTGCCGTGCTACTATGGCGCCGCTCGCCCGCTATGGGCTGGCCCATAGGAGAACATTTCATGAACGAAATTGCCGAATCGCTCGACTATCTCGTGTCCGCAGCGCTGCATGTATGCGGCGACAAGACCGGCGACGGCGCGCACACAGCTATCCACTATCTGAAGCTTGTCGACCCAGATCTGGCCGACCAAGTTGAGAATAACCTGCGAGATCCAGCCGAGCACAAGACTGCATTGCGGGCTATTCTGGGGCGGGCACATAGCCTGATTCTGAAATCGAAGCTCGCATGATGAACGTGGGGAAGCGGGTGGTGGGGAGCATACTGCTCCTCACCTTCTGCTTAGGCATCGCCTCTGCAATGTTCCCGCTGGTAGCTATAGCATCACGATTGTGGTTCTCGGCCGAACTCCAAACATATGTATCCGGAAACGGGGGGCCGATTGCTGGCTACTGGGCCTGGTGGAGACCCCTCGACCCCCGCTGGGGTACGCTGGGCTGGTTTCAAATCTTCTGGGTGATGGTCAGCCATTGGCTGCAAGGCTTCGACCCGAACCACGCTCTCGGGTATCGCCTCGCCGCAAGTGTCGGAATTGGTGTCGTTGCAACCGCTGGAACCGTAATCGCAGCTACAATCGCTTCACGCCCAGATGCATGGACAGAGCGCACGCACGTGCGAGGATCGAAGCTGATTGACCGCACAGCCACACCGCACTTCGTGCGCAACCTCGTCCTGCGTGAAATCGAAGGTCGGCTTGGGAAAGTGGAAGCACTGCGAGCATGGTTCACGCTTCCGCGCGGCGCGTCCAGGCGGCAAACCAAAGCAGTCTGGTCAGACCGCAGGGTGCAGCCCCGAGAGATTAGCATTGCCGACGCACAAAGCGACGCCAGTGTGATGGACATCGCTGACGTTGCTGCGAAAGCGCACGGTATGGTGCGGATGGCCGGCATCCCAATGCCAAGATCGTCGGAAACCCTGCACACCCTTATTGCCGCCAGTCCAGGTACCGGAAAAACCGTTGCGCTGCGACAGCTCCTTACCGACCTTCGTCGTCGCGGAGACAGGGTAATCTGTGTCGACGCCGGCTACGACCTAAGCCCTAACTTCCGTGAGGCCAATGATCTTATTCTGTCTCCGATTGACCCAGAGTCCGCTGGCTGGGCACTGCGGAATGAAGTCAGAGAAGCAACAGACTGGGCTAGCCTCGTCCAATCTGTAATCCCTGCCCCTGCGGGCTCTGCTGGCGTTTGGCGGCGAAAGGCGCAGGAATTCATGACCGCGATCTGCCGCGCGGTGGGGTCAGAGGTTGATAACCGCAAACTACTCGAGATCGCTACTATCTGGAGCACGGAGCAGCTGCTGGAGCTACTAGGCGATACGCCCGCAGCCGTTGCACTTGGTGAAGGCGGGCAAGAATATTTGACCAGTGTCCGCAGTAACATCGCCGAATGCCTTGCGGGTTGGCAGGATGGCACGCTTGGCGACTTTTCCGTGCGAAGTTACATGAACTCGCCGGATGAGGAGCGGTGGCTCTGGCTGCCCTACGCCGACATGCAAGCTGGCGTGGTGCAGCCTGCGATCGCTGCCTGGATTGACATCATGATCAACGCCGCCACGGAGCGCCGGGACGCAGGTGGTAAGCCGGGCGGCCACCGCACCTGGATCATCGTCGACGAGCTAAACTCGATGGGCCTCATACCCAACCTCGACAAGCTGGGGGCTCGATTGAGGAAGTACGACGTGTGCGGTGTCGGGATTATCCAGGACGATGCACAGCTCAAATCGACCTATGGCGCTTACGACGCAGAGACCATCTTCTCGACCTTTTCCAACAAGGTCTATTTCCGCTGCTCAAGCGCCAGCCTTGCCAAACGGATTTCCGAGGATCTCGGAACAACCGAATACAAAGAGACCCACTTTTCGACGTCCAGGTCCACAACGGACGGCAAGGTGACAAAGAGCACTTCGACATCTGAGCAGTTTGTGAAGCGCGAGCTGCTCCTGCCCTCGGAAATTCAGAACCTGCCGACGCGTTGCGGCGTGGTGAAATTCGCGGAAGTGGACGCGGTTCTACCCGCGTATCTCTGGGTACCACCCCGCCCTCGCAAATAAGCTGTGCGCCTCCAAAAACTCTGGTGCTGTGGCGGCGGGGATGATTCACTGTGGCTGGAGGTGAGCGACGCACCGCCGTCGGATAGCTGTTGCCCGAATGACAGGAAATCCGCCCCAGAACGGCTCAGAACCGGCCGCCAGAAGCGCATCGGACGCGCCTTGCGCCGAAACAGGCACCCAATGCTGCCACCACCACGGTTTTT
>JBKDAC010000534.1:0-1442 GCA_046316515.1 Sandaracinobacter sp.
CCGCCACAAGCGGAAAATGGGTGCAGGCCAGCACCACCACCTCCATCCGGTCGCCACCCGGCTGGCGCAGCATGCCGTCCAGCGCAGTCCGGTAAATCGCCGGGTCCACCGCCTCGCCGCGCAGCTTCGCCTCGGCGGCCCCCACCCGTGGGGCAGAGCCATGTTTCAGCACCGTGCAATCGGCCGCAAAGCGCGCCGACAGGTCGGCGACATACGGCTGGCGCACCGTCGCCTCGGTGCCCAGCACGCCGATCACCCGCGAGACCGACTGTTCGGCCGCCGGCTTGATCGCGGGCACTGTGCCCACGACGCCCACGCTGAGGACGGGGCGGACATAGCCGAGCGCGATGGTGGAGGCGGTGTTGCAGGCGATCACGATCAGCGACGGCTGGATCCGCTCCGCCAGACGCCCCAGCAGGCCGGCGACTCGGGCCGACACCTCGGCCTCGCCCTTGGTGCCATAGGGATAGCCCGCCGAATCCGCACAATAGACCAGCGGCGCATCCGGCAGGCGCGCGGCGACTTCGCGCAACACGCTGAGCCCGCCGACGCCGGAATCGAGGAACAGGATCGGGCCGTTCACCGCGTCAGCCGCTTTGACGCCACCATCCGCCAGCTGTCGGTGACCAGCTCGTCCAGCCGGTCGGGCTCTACCCCATCGAGCTCCACCTCGCACAGCATCAGGCGGCGGTCCTCCGGCAACTTCAGGATCGCGCGCTTCGGCCCATCGGACTCGAGGTCCTTCACTGCCAACTGTGCAAAGATGCGGCCCTTCACCCGGAAGGAGGGCGCACCGAAGTGCGGCATCTCCACGGCTTCCGGCAAGGCAAGCGCCGCCGCACGCAGATCCTCGATCGTCGCCATGTCAGGTGATCCGCTCCTTCACATAGCGGCCCGGCGCATCCTCTATGTCCTTGAAACCCTTGGCCTTGCCCGGCACGCGCGCCTTCACCATGGCGCCCGAGCGCGGGGTCAGCCAGCTCAGCCAGTCCGGCCACCAGCTGCCCTTGGTTTCGCCCGCGGCCGACTGGAATTCCTCCAACGTGGCAGGGGTCGCCCTGCCCTTGGGCAGGGTCCAGTGCTGGTATTTGCCCGAACTGGGTGGGTTCACGACGCCGGCGATGTGTCCCGATCCTGCCAGCATGAAGCGATGCTCGCCCGAAAAGGCGGTCGTCAGCTTGAAGCAGCTCTGCCGGGGCGCGATATGGTCGTCCTTCCCGGCCTGGATATAGGCCGGGGTCTTCACCGACTTCAGGTCGATGGGCACGCCCTTCACGCTGATTCCGCCCGGCTGGATCAGCATATTGTCGCGATAGAGTCCGCCCACATAGTCCCGCATGAAGCGGCCGGGGACATTGGTGGGATCGGAATTCCAGTAGAGCAGGTCGAAGGGGATATAATCCTTCCCCTTCAGATAGTTGTTGACCACATAGTTCCACATC
>JBKDAC010000535.1:0-2902 GCA_046316515.1 Sandaracinobacter sp.
CCTATGTGGCGCAGGCGGTCGGCGAGGAGGGGCTTGCCCGGATCGCCGCCGCGCTCACCCATGGCTAGGCCGGCTGCCCCGCCGCCGGATCCACCATCACAAGCAGCGTGCCACGGTTCGAGCCGTCGAACAGGCTGAGGAAGCTTTCGGGCAGCCTCTCGAACCCGTCCCGCACATCGTCGCGATAGGCGAGCCGCCCCTCGGCCATCCAGCCGCGCAGCTCCGCGATCGCGGCAGGCACCTCGGCGGCATAGTCCCCCATCAGGAAGCCCTGCATGCGGACGCTGCCATAGATCAGGCGCATCATGTTGGCGGGCCCCCGCATGCCGTGCCCGTCATAGCCGGCAATCTGGCCGCACAGCACGATCCGGCCGAACTTGTTCATCCGGTCGACCGCGGCATCCAGCGTGGCACCGCCCACATTGTCGAAGAAGATGTCGATCCCGTCCGGGCAGGCGGCCTCCAGCGCGGGCCCCAGGCTTTCCGCCTTGTAGTCGATCACCGCGTCGGCGCCGCAGCTCTCCGTCAGCCAGCGGCATTTCTCGGCCCCGCCCGCGATCGCAACCACCCGGCAGCCCTTCAGCTTGCCGATCTGCACCGCAACCGACCCAACAGACCCGGCCGCCCCCGAAACCAGCAGCGTCTCCCCGGGCTTGGGCTCTCCGATCCGCAGCAGCCCGAAATAGGCGGTCAGCGGATTCAGCCCGAACCGCCCCATCGCCTCCAGCAGGCTCAGCCCCGCCGGCACCCGCGCAGGCTGCACCACATCCGGAAGCAGCCTATGCCGCTCCTGCCAGCTCCCGAACCAGGTGATGTCCGCCCCCACCGGCCAGTCCGGATGTGCCGACCGCAGGATCCGCCCACCGGCCGGCGCATACATTGCAGCCCCCAGCGGCACGCTCGGGTAAAGGCTGTTGCCGGGCGGATCCATCCAGTTGCGCATCGTGGGCGCACACAGGAACAGCCCGGCCTGCACCTCGATCTCGCCGGCTGCCAGAGGGCCGTCGGTCGCCGGCGCCTCGGCCAGCTCGAAATCACGCGCAGTCGCCGCCCCCACGGGTCGTTGTGCCAGCCGCCATTGCCGATTGCCCATCAGTTGCTCCACCCGCCGTCGATGATGTGGGCCTGGCCGGTCGTGTAGCTGGCCTCGTCCGAGCCGAGGTACACCGCAAGCGCCGCCACCTCCTCGGGCTTCCCCAGACGCCCCATCGGCTGTCGAGCGATGAAGGCTGCGCGCGCCGCCACCGGATCGGGCTGCGCATTGATGCGCCCCTCCAGCGACGGCGATTCCACCGTGCCCGGGCAGATCGCGTGCGCGCGGATCCCTCGCGTCACGAAATCGGCGGCAACGGCCTTGGTCAGGCCGATCACCGCCGCCTTGGTCGCCCCATAGGCAAAGCGGTTCGGCACACCCCGGATGCTTGAGGCAACCGAGGCCATGTTGATGATCGTGCCCGAACCCCGGTCCAGCATCCCCGGCAACGCCGCGCGGATCGTGCGCACCATCGAGGTCACGTTCAGGTCCAGGCTGAAGGCCCAGTCGTCCGTCGTGCAGTCCAGCACCGTGCCGTGGTGTACGAAGCCGGCGCAGTTGAACAGGATATCGGGCGCCGTCCCCGCCAGCGCCGTCGCCACCTCGGCATCTGACCGCACATCGAGCCGCCGAACCGCAATTCCGGGGGCCTCGGCCGCCAGCGCTTCCAGCCCCCCCATGTCGATATCGGTGGCGATCACCGCGGCCCCCTCGCGCGCGAAAGCGAGCACGGTCGCCCGCCCGATCCCGGCGGCAGCGGCCGTCACGAACGCGGTCTTGCCCTTCAGGCGATCCATTCCGAAACTCCTCATTCCATGAAAAAGACGGACTCAATGTCCGACCACCATTCCCCCTCGGCCGCCGTCTCCAGCGGGGTCTGGCAGGGGTCCGTCAGCTGCCACCAGCGCTGCGTCTCCGGATCGGCGGCCACCTTCGCCATGTCCGCGTCCCAGTCGGTTCCGCTGTATTCCAGGTAACCGAACAGCAGATCGTCCTTCAGGAAGATCGAATAGTTTGAGACATTGGCCGCCTTCAGCGCCGCCAGCACCCCGGGAAAGGGGTTGGCGTGCAGCGCGCGATATTCGGCCAGCTTCTCCGGCCGCACCCGGATCACCATCGCCTTTCGCACGGGCATGTCAGGCCTCCAGTCCATAGAAACGGGCGGCCGTCCCGCCCAGCACCGCGGCGTGGTCCGCCGCCGAAAGCCCGTCGAGCAGCCGGTCCGTCGCCTCGCGCCAGCCGTCGTAGCTGGCCGCCAGCGTCAGCACCGGCCAGTCGCTGCCCCACATCACGCGCGCGGGGCCAAATGCCGACAGGATTACATCCACGAACGGCCGCAGCCGCTCGACCGTCCAGTCCGCGCCCGCTTCGGTCACAAGGCCCGACAGCTTGCAGCAGGTCACCCCATCGGCCGCCACCGCCTTCAGCCCCGTGGCCCAGGGCTGCAGCGCCCCTTCGGCAATGCCCGGCTTCGCGCCATGGTCCACCACCATCGGCAGCGCGGGACAGCGCTGCCGCAGCGCCACGAGGCGCGGCAGGTGCCGCGGCCGCACCAGCGCATCCAGTCGCAGCCCGGCCGCCTGCATCGCCTCCAGCGCCGGCGCCACGGAGGAGCGCAGGATGTAGTCGTCGTCCGCCATGTCCTGCAGCATCGGCCGCAACCCCACCAGGGCGGGATTGCCGGCAAGCGCCGCGATCCGGTCGGCAGCCCCGGGCGCCTCCAGGTCGGTCCAGCCCACAACGGCCGCGATCCACGGCGTCGAAGCCGCCAGGCCCAGCAAGAAATCCGTCTCGGCATCCGTCTCGGCCGCCTGCACCACCACAGTCGCCGAAATCGCGTGCGCCGCCAGCAGCGGCGCCAGGTCCGCC
>JBKDAC010000536.1:0-1570 GCA_046316515.1 Sandaracinobacter sp.
GACCGAGCTCACCAAGGCGCTCGCCGACTTCCTGTTCGACAGCTCGGACGCAATGGTCCGCATCGACATGTCGGAGTTCATGGAGAAGCATTCGGTCGCCCGCCTCATCGGCGCCCCTCCGGGCTATGTCGGCTACGACGAAGGCGGCGTCCTCACCGAAGCCGTCCGCCGCCGGCCCTACCAGGTCGTTCTCTTCGACGTGGTGGAAAAGGCCCCTCCGGACGTCTTCAACGTGCTCCTCCAGGTGCTCGACGACGGCCGCCTCACCGACGGCCAGGGCCGCACGGTCGATTTCGCCAACACCATCATCGTCCTCACCTCGAACCTCGGCTCGCAGTTCATCGCCGCGCTGCCCGATGGCGCCGACGTAAAGCAGGCCGAACCCCAGGTGATGGAGGTGGTGCGCGGCGCCTTCCGCCCTGAATTCCTGAACCGGCTGGACGAAATCATCCTCTTCCACCGCCTGGGCCTCGAGCATATGGGCGCGATCGTCGACATCCAAGCGCAGTCCGTCCGCAAGCTGCTAACGGACCGGAAGATCGACCTCGTGATCAGCGAAGGCGCCCGCGCCTGGCTCGCCCGTGTCGGCTATGATCCGGTCTACGGCGCCCGCCCGCTGAAGCGGGCAATCCAGCGCCACCTCGTCGACCCGCTGGCAGACCTGCTGCTCGCCGGCAATGTGCCGGAAGGCTCCACCGTCACCGCAACCGACGGCGACGGCCAGCTGCTTCTGGCGGTCGCCCAATAGTCCGCGCGGGGGGTCCGGGACCCCGCCGGCCGCTTACTGCCCGTTGGTTCCCGTGCGGTTCCGGACGATCAGGTCTTCGGCGTTGCGCTGCGCATCCTCGTTCGTCCGCGCCCACTCCGCATTGGTCTTGCAGATCCGCTCCTTCTTAACCAGCGAGCCGATCACGGCGATCTTCCGGCAGCGGACATAGTTCGGGTCCTTGGGGTCCAGCTTTTCGGCTGACTCGGTCGCCTGGCCGGCAAACACCGGCGAAACCGGCATGGACAGCAAGGCAAGCAAGGACAATACAGCAGCAAACTTCATCTCAAGTCTCCGGTTACTAGTGAAGCCGAATCAACACGCCCATTTGCGGATCATATCAGGATTTCTGTTGCGCTGCCGCAGGATTGTGCCCGGTCGCATCCGCCGCTGCAAAGAAACGCACCAGCAGTTGCTGCTCTACCGCACTCAGATGCGGATTCCACACATCGAAGATAAGCACCACGCGCAGATCGTCGCTGTCGTTCCAGGCCTCGTGCTCGATCGTGTCGTCGAATGCGAACGCAACAGCTTCCTGCCACTGGCGCGTTTCGCCCCCAACGCGGAACCCGCACCCATCGGGCACGATCAGGGGAAGGTGGACGATCGCCCGCGTGTTCGTTACCCCTGTATGCGCCGGGATGCGTGTGCGCGGCCGCAGCAAAGAGAAAAAGGCCGTCGGCGCCCGCCCGGGGATATCGTTGCGCGGCAATTGCGCCAGCATCCGCGCCGTCTCGGGGCAACGGGCAAGCACCGGCGCATTGGGCACCCCATATTCCCACAGAAAGCACGCTCCCCAGTCCA
>JBKDAC010000537.1:0-1864 GCA_046316515.1 Sandaracinobacter sp.
CGAGATCCAAGCGGATACCGTGGCCGGTGGGGGCGTGCGCCTCGATCCGCGTGGGCTCGTCCTCGAAGCGTTGGGTGATCGGGGTCTGCGCCTGGGTGGCGAGCCGTTCGAGCGTGGCCCAGGCGTCGGTCTGGTGCGGAAGCATGGGAAGCGTGTAACCCAAAGCGGTGCGCGGTGCGAGAGCACAGCGTGGCTCGAGCATGCCCTGATGCAGCAGGCCGACGACGGCCACGTCGATCGGCGCTTCGATGAGCATCTCGCCGACCGCGCAGGCGGCCGGTTCGGGGATGTCCTGGCCAAACTCGATCTTCATCTGGATCCACGTCGCGATGTAGTCCTTCGCGGCACGATAGGCCTCGATCCGGGTTGCGCCCTGAGTGGCGCCGCCGAAGTCTCGGAGGTGCATGACGAAGCTGCCGTCGGGCTGCTCCTCGGGGCGGACGGGATAGGTGAAGCGCATGGGTCAGGGCCGTGCCGAGAAGGCCCACACGGGCGCACCCAGGGCCGTCGCGATCGCCTTGCGGGTCTCCGGCCGGCCGGCTCCCGGCTTCGCGCTCTCGATGCGCGCGATGGCCGCCTGTGTCAGCCCGGCCCGGTACGCAAGCTCGGCCTGACTCATGCCATGCCACTGGCGCCACGCGGCGACCGGATTGGCACCGTCCTGGATGGCGTAGAGCACGTCGGCAGGGATGCCGCCTTCACGGCTCAGGCTGTCGAGACCTTCCGCAGCGGCCGCTTCGTCGGCTGCATCCTCGCGGGCTTCGATGAGCGCCAGATAGTCCGCTTCGGGAAGCACGACGAGACGCGCTCCTCCGGGTGCGGTGATGAATTGGGGTTCGTGCATGTCGGCTTCCTTTCTTCATTGCCCGCGAATTCCGGGCGCGGAGTCTCAGTCGTAAATGTCGCGGCGGTGGCCGATGGCCAGAATGTCAAGGATTTCGAGGCGATCGTTGAAGATGACCCGATAGTCTCCGACCCGAAGGCGCTTGGCATCCTGCCCCTTCAGCGCCTTGATGTTGTTCGCGAGGCTGGCGGGATCGGCGGCAAGCTGGGCAATCTTCGACCGGATGGCGAGGGCTTGGGACGGGCGATGCTGCCCAGCGCCTTGGCTGCCTTGCGGGAAAAGATGACCGTCTTCATGTCCCCTTGATAACAGATTACAACGTTTGGTCAACTACAAAATACAACATATGGGCGACGCCATGCTGACAGATGTGCTGCTCGGATGGGCCTTACTGGCCACGGTTGCCGCTGCTTGGGCGTGGTGGCGCCTGGATCACTGGAAGCGGAGCTACCTTGCCTCGCTGCGGCTGATCCCTGCGCTCCACCTCCACTCGAAAACGCCTCACCAGCGCGGTGCCGAGACCCGCAAGGCCCGCGAGCTGGCCCGGAAGCGGGCGCACCGCGAGGACATGCAACGATCGATGATGGAGCGCGCGGATGTATGACTTTCGGGCCGCCGAGCTGGCTCGTCGCCAGAACCTCGACTGGATCATGGCGGCGAACATGCGGGCCGCGCGTGAGGCTCGCATCATCGAGACGCCTTGGCAGAAGGCGATTCCGATCGCGGTGCGGCGCGCGGTCATCGAGCGAGACGGGCTGGTCTGCCGATATTGCGGCCGCGACGACGGCGACTTCCATCTGGATCATGTGCTGCCGGCCTCGCGGGGCGGGCAGAACAGCGCCGACAATCTCGTGGTGGCTTGCGCCGCCTGCAACATCAGCAAGGGTGCCCGGACACCCGAGGGGTGGCTTCGGCGTGGTGCGGAAGCATGGGAGGCGTGTAACCCAAAGCGGTGCTCGGTGCGAGAGCACATGTTGGCCGGGCGGCGTTCCAGCGGTGCCACTTGGGAGTCGTTTGCAC
>JBKDAC010000538.1:0-5896 GCA_046316515.1 Sandaracinobacter sp.
CCACCGCCGCCAAAGCCGCCACCGCCACCGGGGCCACGGCCAAAGCCGCCGCCACCACCGCCGCCGAAGCCGCCACCGCCGCCCGGGCCGCCACCGAAGCCGCCGCGGCCATAACCGCCTCCGCCGCCGCCGCGTCCACCGCCGAACCCGGAATCGAATTCGAAGCCGCCACCACCTTCATCGAAACCGCGGCTGCGCTTGTCGTCGCCCCGCCCGCGGCCACCGCGCCGCTTGTCGTCGTAACTCATCTCGAAGAACCGTCTTTCAAAGTCTCGTACCGTCCAAACCCTGGCCCCGGACCTCCGAGCACCTGCAGCCTGACCGCCACCTCTGCATGTTGCCGGCGGGCGAACCCGACAGCAGCGCACCCCGGGGAACCAGTCTGCGCGTCATATACCTTAGCTTATCCACAGCCCGCGTGCGAGTCGGAATCTCCGACATCCGGGCGGCACCTACGGCCGTCAGTCCTGCGGCCCTTTGCGCGCGTCCCATGGCGCCAGTTCGGCCCCGCGCTGCCAGTCTTCCAGCTTCAGGCCACGTCCTTCCAGTGCCGCGTCACGCCAGCGGCCCTGCCCGGCAAGTGCCGTCAAGTCGCGGTCCCGGCGGATCACATAGAAGAGGATCCCCAGCGACAGCGCCATGCTGCCCGCCATCAGTGACTGGTGCGCATCCGCCCCGGCCATCGCAGCCCCACCGGTCACCAGCGCAATCAGCACCATGTCGACCTTGGCACGGCGGCGCGCGCGCCGTGCCAGCGCGTCGTGCCGTCGGGCCTGGGCAATAAGGGAGAAGTCCTGTTCCACGCGCGCGCCTCCAGGGTCTGCCCAGGATTACGGCGCAGATCGCCAGGTCTTGCCAGGGCATCTGCCTCCGATGCGGACCGGAAGGCTGCTCAGGCCAGCTTCATCAGGCCAATGTCATCAGGGCCGCCCGGTCGAACGGCGTGAAGTCATCCCGGCCCGCACGGATCTTGGCCGCCCAGTCGGCGTCCACGATCAGCGCCCGGCCCACAGCGACCAGGTCGAACTCCCATGCCTCCAGCCGGTCCACCAGCCCATCGATCGGGGTGGGCTGCGACGACTCGCCCCCGAATCCGGCGATGAACTCGCCCGACAGCCCCACCGACCCGACCGTAATGGCGGGCTTGCCCGTCACCTTCCTGGCCCAGCCGGCGAAGTTCAGATCCGAACCGTCGAACTCCGGCTCCCAGAAACGGCGCTGGGAGCAGTGGAAGATGTCGACACCGGCCTCCGACAGGGGCTGCAGCCAGTCCGACAACGCCTGCGGGGTTGCCGCCAGCTTCGTCTCGTAATCCTGCTGCTTCCACTGCGACAGACGCAGGATCAGCGGAAAATCCGGCCCGATCGCGGCGCGGACGGCTGTCACCACTTCCCGCGCAAAACGGCTGCGGTCCTGGCCCCAGATATCGCTGCGCTGATTGGTGCCAGCCCACTGGAACTGGTCGATCAGATATCCGTGCGCGCCGTGCAGCTCCACCGCATCGAAGCCCAGGCGCCGGGCATCGCCGGCTGCCCGGGCATAGCCGGCAATCGCCGCATCGATGTCGGCCACCGACATCTCCCGCCCGAACGGCCGACCCGGCTTGTAGAGGCCCGACGGGCTTTCAGCATAGGTCTCGTCGCGGTTCTGCGGGTTGATCGCAGACCCAACATGCCAGATCTGCGGCGCAATCTTGCCGCCCTTGGCATGCACGGCCTCCACCACGCGCGCCCATCCTTCCAGCGCCGCCTCGCCGTGGAAAAGCGGCACCGCCGGATCGTTGGCGGCCCCCGGACGGTCGATCACCGTGCCTTCGGTCACGATCAGGCCCACCTGTCCCTCCGCGCGGCGGGCGTAATAGGCGGCCACATCCGCCCCTGGCACTCCGCCCGGCGAAAAGCTGCGCGTCATGGGCGCCATGACGATCCGGTTGGACAGCGTCAGCTTTTCGGAAACGAAGGGCTGGAACAGGGCATCGACGTTGGCCAAGGGGCGGATCCTTCTGTTTACCGGATTCAGCGCGGGGTGGTGATGGAGGGCGGGTCGCTGGCCGGAAAGCTCGCGTCCAGCTGGGAATCCAGCTTCAGGCTTTTGGCAGCCGCACGCACCCGCTCGTTTTCCGCGAGGCTCCGCTCCATGCGCGCCAGCTGCTCGGACGAGGCCTCGGCCTGCCGCGCCTTGAAGGCGGCATAGGGCTCTCCATAGATATGGTTGCGCGCTTCCTCGCGCGTCAGCGGATGACCCGTCTCGATCGAGGCTTCGGCCAGCCAGTCGGCAAGGCAATTGCGGCAGAAACCTGCGAGCCCCATCAAGTCCACATTGGCCGCATCCGCGCGCAGGCGCAGATGCTCCACCAGGCGGCGGAAGGCGGCCGCCTCCAGCCGCTCGATGTCGGGATGTGACGCGTCCATGGCGGCTCCTCCACGTTTTTGCCCCACGGCTTCGTGCGGCAGGCTGGCAGTCATCGCTGCAAGGCTCTAGAAGGCCGGGAAAGCGATTGCAAAGTCGCCAAAGCAAACAGGATCCCCGTGGCCGCCCCCAACAGCTTCAATCGTGCCCCCCGCCCCCGCCATGTCCGCGTGCTTGCGACATTGGGGCCCGCATCTTCCACACCGGCGCAGATCCGCGCGCTCTACGAGGCTGGCGCCGACGCCTTCCGCGTGAACATGAGCCATGGCGACGACGCGGGAAAAATCGCCCTGATCGCCGCCATCCGCAGCCTTGAGGCCGAGATCGGCCGGCCCATGACTATCCTTGCCGACCTGCAGGGTCCCAAGCTGCGCGTCGGCCGCTTCGATGGCGATCGGGTGGAGCTTGTGGCCGGCCAGCGCTTCCAGCTGGATTCCAGCGCCGAGCCCGGCTCTGCCCAGCGGGCGCAGCTGCCGCATCCCGAAATCCTGGCCGTGCTGCGGCCGGGCCACCGTCTGCTGCTGGACGACGGCAAGATCGTGCTGCGCGTGGTGGAAGCCGGCGACCAGCAGGTCCTGACCGAGGTCGTCGTTCCCGGCAATCTCAGCAACAACAAGGGCCTGAACGTTCCCGACGTGGTCGTGCCCCTGCCGGCGCTCACCACCAAGGATCGGCGCGACCTGTCACTCGCGCAGGAAGCCGGCGTCGACTGGATCGCGCTCAGCTTCGTGCAGCGGGCCGACGACGTGGCCGAGGCGCGCAAGTTGATCGGAGGCAAGGCCAATCTGATGGCCAAGATCGAAAAGCCCGCCGCGCTCGAGGATCTGGACGCCATCATCGAACTCGCCGATGCGATCATGGTGGCCCGCGGGGACCTGGGCGTGGAACTGCCGCCGGAACAGGTGCCCGGCGTGCAAAAGCATCTGGTGGCGGCTGCCAGGAGGGCGGGCAAGCCCGTCGTCGTGGCAACCCAGATGCTCGAATCCATGATCGTCTCGCCCAGCCCGACCAGGGCCGAAGTGTCGGACGTGGCCAACGCCATCTACGACGGCGTCGATGCCGTGATGCTGTCGGCCGAAAGCGCGGCGGGCAAATGGCCGGTCGAGGCAGTGACCATGATGGATTCGATCGCTCGCGAGGTGGAGAATGACTGGGCCTATCTGCAGCAGATGAGCTTCGTCGAAACGGCGCCCGAGCCGACCACCGCCGATGCGCTCTGCCAGGCCGCGCATTCGATCCAGACGACGGTGGGGGCAAAGGCGGTCGTCTGCTTCACCACCTCGGGCTCGACGGCCCGGCGCATCGCGCGCGAGCGGATCCCGGCCGATATCCTGGTGATGACGGCGAAACTGTCGACCGCGCGCCGCCTGGGCCTCACCTGGGGCGTCCACGCCGTCCACACCCGCGACATCGGCAGCTTCGAGGAAATGGTCGCCAAGTCGAAGCGCATGGCGCTGCGCCACAAGGTGGCCGAACCCGGCGACCGGCTGGTGGTGATGGCGGGCGTTCCCTTCGGCGTGCCGGGCTCAACCAATGTGTTGCACGTCGTGCGCGTGGTGGGTAACGAACTCGATCGGTATACCGCCAAGGACTGATACGGCCCCCGCTTGTCCAACGCCTTCAGATGTTGGCGGCGATCCAGATCAGTGCGTCGTCCTCAGTGCCGGCCGGTTTCGTGACCCGGTTGGTCACCATGCGGGCGTACAGCCGGGTCATGATCCGGCTGCCCGTGCGTTCGCACAGGCCGGGCACCAGCGCATGGACGAAGCAAGCGCAGCTTGCCGTCAGCAGCGACCAGCCAAAGCTCCCCGCGACGCCCATATGCTCCAGATAGGTCTCGTTCACCGAAGCAGGGTGGTCGTGGAACAGGCGGCGGATCATCTCTCTCTCCCTTGCGATGCAGTCGCTAGATTAGCGTGGTTCGGCGGGAAATCGCTTCTCATTTTGCATCCCCTCTTGCCAGAACATAGAATATTCTGGTTCAGTTTTGCCCATGAAAGAGAAAATATCTCTCGACGCGGCCGATCGGCGCATCCTGGCCCTGCTGCAGTCCGATGCCGCGCTCTCGCTCGCCGAGGTCAGCGAGCGGGTCGGCTTGTCGCAGACTCCCTGCTGGAAACGGATCCGGCGGATGGAGGCGGCCGGCGTGATCCGCGCCCGGGTCGCCCTGCTGGACCGGCAGGCGATTGGGCTGGGCGTCACGGCCTTCGTGGCGGTCAAGGCCGGCGCCCATGACGAGGCTTGGCTTACCCGCTTTTCTGACGGGGTTGCGAAGATTCCCGAAGTGGTCGAGCTTTACCGCATGGCCGGCGACACCGATTACCTGCTGAAGGTCGTCTGCCACGATATCGCGCACTACGACCGCATCTATCGCCGCCTGATCCAGGTGGCACCCATGGGCGACGTCTCGACCAGCTTCGCCATGGAGCAGATGAAGGCAACGACGGAGCTTCCCCTTTCGGAACTGCCGCAGCTGTCGTGACGGCAACCGCAACCCCGGCCGGCGCGATCGCCGGGGGCGCGCTTCCCCGATCCGCCTGGTGCTGGGCCGCCTTCGAGGGCTTCCGCAACCCGGCCGTGGTGTTGATCACCATCTATGTCTTCATGCCCTATTATGTGCAGACCGTCGCACCCTCCCCGGTGGAGGGGCAGGCGCTGGCGGCGCGCGCGCACCAATATGCGGGCTGGGCCGTCGCGCTGACCGCGCCCCTGATGGGGCTGGTGGTCGACCGGCTGGGGCCGCGCAAGCCGATGCTGGCGCTGACGGTGCTGCTGATGGTGCCGCTCTATTTCAGCCTGTGGTTCGTGACCCGAGAAGGACCGATCGGGCCAACGCTGTTTCTGGTGATCGCAGCGGCGAAGTCCATGCTGTTTGCCTGGACCGAGGTGTTCCACAACGCTCTGCTTCTGCCCGCTGCGCGCGGGCAGGGGGCCCTTCTGCTGCCGGCTGCCGGCGGGCTGGGCCCCGGGCAAACCGCGCGCGCATCGGGCCTCGGCCTGGCGCTGGGCAACGCGACGTCGGTTGCGATGCTCGTGTTCGTCCTCTGGGCCTTCTCGCTGCCCGGAACGGTCAACTGGGGCTTCGTGCCGGCCGCGCCGCTGTTCGGGCTGGACCAGTCGGCGAACGAGCCTGCCCGGATCGTCGGGCCGATCGTGGCGGGCTCCTTGCTTGTCGGCCTGACGCTGATCCTGTCGGGTGTGCCCGACGTGCCGCCCACGGGCGAACGGCTTGGGTCGGCCGTCGGCAAGGCCCTCGCCGATCTGAAAGCCATGGTTGCCGAGCTGAAGCGCGAGCGCCAGGCTGCCCGGTTCCTTCTGGCGCGCATGATCTATGCCGACGGAAAGACCGCGATCCTCATCTTCTCGGGTGTGCTTGCAGCCGGCACCATGGGCTGGGGCACGCGGGAGAGGCTGGCCTAAGGCCTATTGAGGTCGGGGCTGGGGGTCGGCGGCGGGCTGCGTGCGGGCTGGGTCGACCCCCGGAGCG
>JBKDAC010000539.1:0-4167 GCA_046316515.1 Sandaracinobacter sp.
TCGGTATCAGAATAATACTCTCTAATCGTTTATTAATTAGTCTTATTTTCCCTAGAATCTCCTTCCTGCCAATCGCATCGATGTCGCGAAAGCATGGGTCTCGATGCTGATTGCGATGATGACGGAAGTGATCGCAGCGGCGCGCGGGCCGGTGCGCACAACATTCATCGTCGATGAGTTTGCGAATTTACCACGTGTTCCCAGTATTTTACGCTCATTGCGGCTCTATCGGGGTCTCGGCGTAAGCTATTGGTTCTTCGCACAAGGCCGGAACTCACTCACGTCGCAATGGTCGAAGGAACAAGTCAAAGACATCGAGGATCAGGTCGGCATCATCACCATGAAATCGTCATGGGATGCGGACCTATTAAAGGACATCGAAATCTGGGGAGGTCAAAAAACAATTCTCCAAGGTGGTGTCAGTCACAATGGCGGCGTGATCCAAACGGCGAATGCCAATCTCTCGGAGACGAAGCGGCCTGTGCTGCAAGCGGGTGATGTGATCGCACTTGGCCCCACGCGCCAGGTCATCCGCGTGGCATCCATGCCGCATCTGATTGTCGCTGATGCGGTCCCCTACTTCACCGTTGATCCGTGGCGAACACAAGTGCGCGACGTGCGCGATCTTCATAAGGGAATTTCGGAATGAGTGGCAGTGGGCCTTCGTTGTCGTCGCGCTTCAACAGCGCGGCGACACCGCCATCTCGCTCGGCGGAAATACAATCGCGCCTCGATCAGGCGATGCGGCGGATGGACAATCGCTTTCGGGAAAACGAGCCAAGCCTAACGCAATCCAAATATCGCGAGCTGCTGACCAAGCAGGGCAACGCGATGGATTTGAAACCCGACTTCGTACAAGAAAGCCCGACTGACCGTCTCTGGAAGGCGGCTAAGTTCCAGGTGAAGCAAGAACATCATTTGCGCTGCTCGAAGATCAGGAAAGTTGCGCAGCGGATGATGGGTAAGGATCGCGGACTGGAGCGATAGGAACCGCAGAATTCTGCGGAAAAGCTTGTAATTTTTGTTCAATTCATGCTATGATTATATTATAATGTGGTCGCAAACTGAGCGTGTCCTACGCGAGTTTCCCCCACGTTGTTCTGACTAGAAAAGCAGAATTCCCATCAGGCCGCTCGCCATCGAGCGTGCGCGATGGTGATTGTGATGAACGAGATTGTCGGAATTACAACTGAGGAACTCGACCGGTATCGCGCGATTGTCGCGACTATCGAAGGAATGACGGACGCCGAGAAAGACGAGGCGATCCAAGTCGTTGACAGCATCATGGCAGCGTTTGCCGCTGCCGATTGGGGTCTCGATCCCACTGAGCTTGCTCTCGAAAAAGGAGCTTCGGACTCTTCACAAAATCGGCGTGAAGATGGTAAGATGAAAGCTCTTGGCAACGCCATGCTTGTTGACCTCAGTCATGAGGGCGCGATCACAAAACATAACAAACCGGAAATTGCGCCATGACAGATTTGAATTCAAAGAAAGCCGTTATCTATTGCCGCGTATCATCTGCGCAGCAGACAATCAGGACTGACGGCCTATCCTCACAAGAGCAACGCTGCCGCAGCTATTGCGAGCACAAGGGCTATGAGGTCGTCGAGGTATTCAAAGACGATATGTCGGGAAGTTTGGTCAAGCGTCCAGGCATGGATGCGATGATCAAATTCTTGCGCTCAACGCGCAAGCATTCTCACGTCGTCGTGATCGACGATATCTCGCGCCTTGCGCGCGGCATCGAAGCGCATTTACAGCTTCGTGCAGATATCGGCGCAACCGGCGCATCGCTGGAATCTCCGTCAATCGAGTTTGGCGAAGATTCAGACAGCAAGCTGGTCGAGAATTTGCTCGCGTGTGTCAGTCAGCACGCGCGGCAGAAGAATGCGGAGCAAACACTCAACCGCATGACAGCACGGGTCCAGCAAGGTTTCTGGGTATTCCAGGCCGTTTGGGGCTACCGCTATGCGCGTCATTCCAGCGGCGGCAAGGTGCTCGTTCACAATGAACCGCTTGCCTCTGTGCTTCGTGAAGCACTCGAAGGATTTGCGAGTGGTCGGTTTGCATCGCAGGCGGAAGTGATGCGCTTCCTCGAAGCGCAGCCATCCGTCCCGAAAATGGCGAATGGCTCGGTATCGAATGAGCGTGTGAAGCAGATACTCACGAACCCGATCTATGCAGGGATCGTGCATGTTCCATCGTGGAATGTCGCGCCACGCCTCGGCAAGCACGAGCCGCTGATCTCTATCGAGACGTTCAACGAAATTCAGGATCGCTTGAAGGGCAAGGCACGTGGTGCCGTCCGCGCCGATGTGAGCGCGGACTTTCCGCTTCGCGGTCATATCTGCTGCCCATCATGCGGCCATCCTCTGACCGCGAATTACAGCAAGGGCAGACAGGGTGCGGCCTATCCCTATTACCTCTGCCGCCAGCGCGCCTGCGACCTTCGCGGCAAGTCGTATGCACGGGAGAAAGTGGAAGGCGCATTTGAAGCCCTTCTTCGTTCCGTCACTCCGGCGAAAGAGCTGGTCGAGCTGGCTGCTGCTGCGTTCCGGAATCACTGGAACAAGCAGGCGATGAATGCCGATCAATCGCGCAAGGCGATTGAGAAGGAACTCGCTGAAATCGAGCGCAAGGTGAAGCAGTTGCTTGACCGGATCGTCGAGGCTGAAAGCCCGACGGTGATCAGCGCATACGAGAGTCGTATCGCGGAATTGGAAAGCACGAAGCTACTTTTGAAGGATAAAATGGCTCGCGCAGCGCAGCCGAAGCGAGACTTCGACGAAAGCTTTCGAAACGCTCTGGCGTTTCTCGCAAGCCCTTGGAATCTTTGGAAGAATGGGTCGCTTGCGGAGAAGAAGATGGCCCTTAGGCTCACCTTCCCGAAGCATTTAGTCTATGACCCAAAAGGAGTCGTTCGAAACACCGAATTATCCATTCCATTCAAGATGTTATTCGATTTGAACGACCCAAAAATGGAAATGGCGCGTCCGGCAGGACTCGAACCGCCCGTGGGCAAAGCCCACAAACCCAAACGCAGGTTCAACTGCACGCAGTTCGGGGAATGGCGCGTCCGGCAGGACTCGAACCTGCGACATTCCGCTTAGAAGGCGGATGCTCTATCCAGCTGAGCTACGGACGCCCGCGCCTTCCTTAGCCGCAATCCGGCTCAGCGGAAATTCTCGGCATAGCTCTGGATGATCAGCCGCTTCTGCGGTGCCGGCACGACCTGCGCCTCCAGCCCCTCGCGCGCGGCATAGGCCTGCGCTGTCTCCAGCGACGGAAAGGTCAGCCGCACCTGCGCGTCGGTGTCGCCGCTTCCCACCCAGCCCATCAGCGGGTCAGCACGCCGGGCCCCTGCCGGCTCTGCTTCCAGGATCCAGTTGTCCGCCCGCGCCTTCCCCGATTGGGTGGCACGCGCTCCCTGCTGATAGATTCGGGCCTTGCGCATGGCCAAGTTCCCTAGGCCGGCGCAAAGCCCAAATCAACCGACAGCCCCCATTCTTGCCCCCGCCATCACCCCCATCACCCCCCAGCACCCCTTACCGGCGCGCGCGTCCGACTCCTTGGTCCGCACTGTCGCCGTGGCCAGGGCCGGATCGTCGGGCCAGGGATGCTTCGGATAGCGCCCCTTCATCTCGCGCTGCACATCGCGCCAGGCCCCCTTCCAGAAGGCCGGCAGGTCCCGCGTCTTGGCAACCGGCCGCCCCGCAGGCGAGGTCAGTGCCAGCGTCAGGGGCATGCGCCCGCTCGCCAACATCGGGTGCGCGCCCAGCCCGAACACCGCCTGCACCCGCACCTCCACTTCCGGCCCGCCATCTGCGGCATAGTCGATCAGGTGCGACGTGCCGGCCGGGCTCTGGAACCGCGACGGGGCAAAGCGGTCCAAGGCCTGCGACGCCTGCCAGTCCAGCAGCTCCGCCAGCGCGCCGTCCAGCCGCACGTCGGCCAGCCGCGAAACCCCATGCAGCCGCGGCGCCAGCCATCGGTCAGCCGCCGCCAGCAACCCGGCATCGCTCATGTCCGGCAGCCCCGGGCACCCCTCGCGCACTGCAAAGCGCAGCCGCGCCAGCATCGCCCGACATCCCGCCGATCCCGCGCTCCTCCAGCAAGGCCGCAATCGCACCGGCTTCCGCCGCCTGCCCGCGTGAGGCCCCCAACAGC
>JBKDAC010000540.1:0-15524 GCA_046316515.1 Sandaracinobacter sp.
GGAATCACGCCGGCCAGGTGGCCTTCCCCGGCGGGCGGATCGACCCGGAGGATGACGGGCCGGTGGCAGCCGCCCTGCGCGAGGCGCGCGAGGAGATCGGGCTGGACCCTGCCCATGTGGAGCTGCTGGGGATCGCCGACCCCTACCAGACAGGAACGGGCTATTCCGTACACCCAGTGGTGGGCAGCATTGCGCCCGACCTGGAGTTCAATCCAAATCCCAGCGAAGTTGCAGATGTGTTCGAAGTGCCGCTGGAATTTGCACTCGACCCAAAGAATCATCTGTTGCGCGAGGCAGAGTGGAAGGGGCGGCTCAGGCGCTACTATGTGATCGAGTGGCAGGATCGGATGATCTGGGGCGCGACCGCCGGCATGCTTGTAAACCTGTCGGCGAGGCTGCGCTGATGCGGCTGGACCCGGCGCAATGGGCCGAGCGGCCCGGCCTTGCGAAGCTGCTGACTGCGCTCGAAGCCGACAGCGGCACAACGCGGCTGGTGGGCGGTTCGGTGCGCGACTGGCTGCTGGGGCTGCCGGTGTCCGACATCGATCTCGCGACGCGGCTGAAACCCGAAGCCGTAATGGCGGCGCTGGAGGCAGCCGGCATCCGCGCGGTGCCGACCGGCCTGCAGCATGGCACCGTCACGGCGGTTTCGGGCGGGGTGCCGCACGAGGTGACGACGCTGCGGCGGGACGTAGCCACCTTCGGGCGCCATGCGCAAGTCGCGTTCACCGACGATTGGCAGGAAGATGCGCGGCGGCGGGATTTCACCATCAACGCACTCTATGCCGACCCTGGCACCGGCGAGCTTATCGACTTCTTCGGCGGCATCGAGGACCTGAAGGCTGGGCGCGTGCGCTTCATCGGCGCGCCGCTGGAGCGGATTGCCGAGGATCATCTGCGGATCCTGCGCTTCTTCCGCTTCGCGGCCCGCTTTGCGCCACAGCTGGACGCAGACGGCTTGGCGGCCTGCGCGGCCCGCGCAAACGACCTGATAGCGCTGAGCCGCGAGCGCATCCGCGATGAGCTTCTGAAGCTGCTCGCCCTGCCCTCACCTGCTGCTACCGTGTCGGCCATGCTGGCGCACGGAATCCTGAAGCCCGTCTTGCCGGAGATCGCGGCATCGCGCCTGCCCGCGCTGGAGAGGCTGATCGCGGCCGAGACGGTTGCGCGCATGGCGCCCGACGGGCTGCGCCGGCTGGCGGCGTTGCTGCCGGACAATGCCCAGCTGGCGGCCGAGATTGCGGCCAGGCTGAAGCTGTCGAATGCCGGCAAGGGCCGGCTGGTGCATGCCGCGACCCGCACGGCCGTGCCCGAAGACCCGCGCGCGCTTGCCTATTCGATCGGGGCGGAGGCGACGCTCGACCGGCTGCTGCTGACGAGTGACGGGCGCGCAGCGCAATGGGCCGGACCGCTGAGCCACTACACCCGCCCACGCCTGCCGATTTCGGGCAAGGACCTGATTGCGATGGGCCTGCCGCCGGGGCCGGCCGTGTCGCGCCGGCTGGCCGAGGTGGAACAGCTGTGGGTCGCGGCCGGCTTCCCGGCCGACCGCAACAAGACGATGGCGATCGCGCGCGAAGTGCTGGGGGTTCGCTAAAGCGTCAACGGGCCGTGCTGCAGCTTCGGCAGCACATGCCGCGCGAACAGGTCGCATTCGGCGGCATGCGGATAGCCCGACAGGATGAAGGCCTCGATACCCTCAGCCTGATAGGCCTTGAGCTTGGCGAGCACCTGGTCGGGCGTGCCGACGATCGCGGCGCCGCAGCCCGAGCGCGCCCGACCGATTCCGGTCCACAGATTGTCCTCGACGAAACCTTCCACCCCTGCGGCTTCGCGCAGTTGGGCCTGGCGCTGCACGCCGACCGACTGGCTGTCGAGCGACTTGGCGCGGATGGCGTCGCCCGTTTCGGCGTCGAGCTTCGATAGCAGGCGCGCGGCATAGGCGCGGGCCTCGTCCTCGGTCTCGCGCACGATCACGTGGCAGCGATAGCCGAACTTCAGCGTGCGGCCGTGGGCGGCGGCGCGCTTCGTCATGTCGGCGATGATCTCGCGCACGGCGGGCATGGTGTCGGGCCACATCAGATAGACGTCGGCGGCCTTGGCGGCGGCTTCCCGGGCATCGGGCGACAGGCCGCCGAAATAGAGCGGCGGGCACTTGCCCGACAGCGTCGTGATGCGCGGCGGATCGAGCTTCAGCTTCCAATGCTCGCCCTGGTGATCGAGCGACTGGCCGTTGAGCAGTGTCTTCAGGATCAGCATAAGCTCGACGGTGCGGTCATAGCGCGGGGCCGAGCCCAGCGTTTCGCCAGGCATTTCGGAACTGATGATGTTCACGGTCAGGCGGCCTGCTCTTGGCGCGCCGTCTCCGGGGGCGGAGGCGGCGAGCATCATCCGGTCGAGCGTGGCGATCTGGCGCGCGAGCTGCGGGGGCCAGGCCTCGCCCACGCGTACGGCAAGCAGCATACGGATGGTGCGCGTCAGCGGCGCCATCGCAGCGGCGAAGGCGGTGGAGTCGATGCCGAGCTGGTAGCCCGAGGGGAGCAGGATATTGTCGAAGCCGCCTTTCTCGGCAGTTAACACGATGTTGCGGCAATGTTCGAAGCTGGACTTCAGCGCCTCGTCGGGCGCTCCCAGAAACTCATAATCATCGTCGCACAGCGCGGAGAACCAGCTGACTTCGCATCCCATCGAAACATCACTCCCCAAAATGTTTGTTATGGAAGGCGTTCGCCCATGGCCGCCTGCAGGATCGCATACCATTGTTCGCGCGTGAAGCTGACCTTCAGCGCTTGCGTCGCCTCGGCGATCCGCACCGCTGTTTGCGTGCCGACAATCGGGATCGGGCGCGCGGGATGGGCGCCGACGAACGCATAGGCAACTGCCGTTGCCGACACACCCTGTTCCTTCGCGATGCGGCCGATCACGTCGGATGCTGCGCGCACATTGGGTGCAGCATCGGCGCCGACGGTGCCCAGCCTGCCCTGCCCCAGCGGCGACCAGGCCAGCACGGCGAGCCCCATCTGCATAGCCTGGTCCATCGTGCCGTCGAACAGAGGCCTGGACGCAAGCGCGGAGAATTCCGGCTGATTCGAGGCGAGCGGGGTTTCGAGGTAAGAGGTCAGCGCCGCCACCTGGGCCGGCGTGAAGTTGGAGACCCCCACGGCCCGCGCCCGACCCGAACTGACGATCCGGTCCAGCGCCTCGGCCACTTCGGCCGGGTGGGCCAGCAAGTCAGGCCGGTGGATCTGCCAGAGGTCCACATGATCGACGCCCAGCCGCTTCAGGGAGGCGTCGACGGCTTCGTCGATATAGGCCGACGAACTGTCATAGGGCACACCCATCCGGATGCCACCCTTGGTGGCGAGCACCATCTGCCCGCGCAGGCCCGGATCGGCCGCAAACACCTGCCCCAGCAGTGCTTCGGACGCACCGAACCGCTCGCCATTGTCGGGGCCATAGATATCGGCGGTGTCGAACAGGCTGATGCCGGCCTCCAGCGCGGCCTTCACCAGCGACGCAGCATGGGAAACGTCAGTCCCCTTGAAGCGCCACATACCCCATGCGAGGGAGGAAACGGTAATCCCCGTGGCGCCCAACGGCACGGGATCGGCGGACAGACGAAGCTCGCTCATGCGGGCCAGATGGCAGAATTGGGGACGGAATGGGAGAGGCAATCAGATACGGCCTGGTCGGCACCGGCATGATGGGGGTGGAGCATATCCAGAACCTGCTGATTACCCCGGGCACCGAGCTGGTGGCGATCGCCGACCCGGTGGAAACGTCGCGCGGCTGGGCGAAGTCTGCGCTGGGCGGGCGCGCGGTGCGCGAATATCACACCGCCGAGGAGCTGGCGGTCGCCGGCGAAATCGACGCGGTGATCGTCGCCTCCCCCAACCACACCCATCGTGCGACGCTGGAGCCGCTGTTCGGGGCAGGCCTCCACATCCTGTGCGAAAAGCCGCTGGCAACGACAGTGCCCGACGCGCAATGGATCGTGGAGCAGGCCAAGGCCTCGCCCAAGCTGTTCTGGACCGCGATGGAATATCGCTTCATGCCGCCGGTGGCAGAGTTCATCCGCGAGGTGCACGAGCACAAGGTGGGGCGCTTGCGGATGCTGTCGATCCGCGAGCACCGCTTCCCCTTCCTGGTGAAGGTGGGCGACTGGAACCGGTTCAGCGCCAACACGGGCGGCACCATGGTCGAGAAATGCTGCCACTTCTTCGACCTGATGCGCCTCATCGTGAAGTCGGAGCCGGTGCGCGTCTATTGTTCGGGCGCCATGGACGTGAACCATGTGGGCGAGCGGTACGCAAAGGGCATCCCCGACATCCTGGACAACAGCTACACCACGGTCGACTTCGCCAATGGGGTTCGCGCCATGCTGGACCTCTGCATGTTCGCCGACGGTGCGGAGGAGCAGGAGGAGATCACCGCGGTGGGCGGCGAGGCGCGGCTGGACGTGTTCATTCCGTCGGGCAACATCATCCATTCGCCCCGGGTGGGCTTCATGAACCCGAAACGGGTGGACCGCCGCACGGTCGAAGTGGACGAGGCCGCGCTGAAGGCGGGGTCTCACCACGGTTCCACCTTCTACCAGCACCAGGAATTCGCCCGCGCGATCCGGACCGGGCACCCCCCGCTGGTCAGCGCGCACGACGGAATGATGGCGGTCGCGATGGGGGCAGCCGCCGAACGATCAGCCGCTGAAAAGCGGGTCGTCACCATCGCCGAGATGCTGGGCTGACCCGAAACCGGAGTGTGGCAGCAACGTTACAGCCCAGCCAGAATAGGTTCTGGCTGGGCAAATTTCCATTGCTTCGAAAGACAAGGCGGACGCATTAGGCGGCGCAAAGCGGCAAGGGGCGCTTAAGCCTCCCGCAGCCTTGGGGATATTTCATGCGCGCAGTCCTGACTTCTGCCCTGTTCGGCGTTTCCATTCTGGCGATCGCAACCCCTGCCTCTGCCCAGCAGGTCGCGTCCGACGCGCCTGACGCCATGGTTGCCGACATCATCGTGACGGCCCAGCGCCGCGAACAGCGCCTGCAGGAAGTGCCGATTGCCGTGTCGGTGATCACGGGCGACCAGATCACCCGCACCGGCGCGCTCAACATCGAGAATGCCCAGTATCTGGTGCCGTCGCTGAACTTCCGGAAGTCGGGCGGTCCCATCAACCAGACGATCTTCCTGCGCGGCATCGGCACCTCCACATTCAGCCTTGCCGGCGAGCCGTCCGTTTCGGCCGTTGTTGACGGCGTGGTGCTGTCGCGCGCCGGTGAAGCCTTCACCCCGCTGGTCGACATCGAGCGGATCGAAGTGCTGCGCGGCCCGCAAGGCACGCTGTTCGGAAAGAATAGCTCGGCCGGTGTGATCAATATCGTGACCAAGCGTCCCGGTGACGAGTTCGGCGGCGAAGTCGAAGGCGGCTTCTTCTTCGAGAACGGCACGGAATATCGTGCCCGCGCGGCGGTCAATCTGCCGCTGGGCGACAGCGTCCGGTCGCGCCTGACCGGCTTCTACGCCAACTGGGACGGCAACATCATCAACCAGACCTACGACCGCCGTGTGAACGGCTATGAGCAATATGGCCTGCGCGGGTTGGTGGAGATCGACATCTCGGACAAGGTGGACCTGACCCTCATCGCCGACTGGCGCCAGTCCAACGACGATTGCTGCGCCGAAGTGATCGCCGAGCCCGCGATCCAGGCGGACGGCCCGCCGACGCCGGCCTTCCTGGCGCGGGCGGCCGTTGCCCTCCCCGCGCTCAAAGGGGACCGCACCCGCAGCGTGCGCAACGACCTCATCAACCGCAGCGAGGAAACGGGCTGGGGCCTGTCGGCCGAGCTGAACGCTGACATGGGGATGCTGACCCTCACCTCGATCACGGCCTACCGCTCCTACGACAACCGCGAGATTCGCGACGGCGACTTCCTCGACACCATCTACGTCGGCATCCCCCGCGTTGCCGACGACGGTCCGCAGACCGGCAACACCTTCACCCAGGAATTCCGGCTGACCTCGCCGGGGGACCAGCGGCTCGACTATGTGCTGGGCGCATTCTACTCGCGCGCCGAGACCGAGCGGACCTTCACCCGCGCAAACACAAACTGCTCGGCGTCAACCCTTGCGCCCACGCCACCGCTCACGCCCTGCTCCACGGCGCCCGGCGCCTCCACTCTCACCTTCCCGATCGGGACGGCGAACTTCGGCTCCACCTTCACCAACTTCGCCCTGTTCGGCCACGCGACCTATGATGTGACCGACCGATTCCGGGTGATCGCCGGCCTGCGCTACACGGTCGACCAGCTCGACGTGTTCCACATCCGCACGACGCCGGTGCCGGGCGCATCGCAGCCGCCGTTCGACTTCGGCGTGTTCAACGGCGGCCGCGGCGGTGGCACGCCGAACGGCATTCCGTGGCGCGGCAAGGCGACCGCCGAGGATCTGTCCGGAACGGCGGGCTTGCAGTTCGATCTGACCGAAGACAACATGGCCTACGCGACCTACGCGCGCGGCTACAAGGGCCCGGCCTTCAACGTCTTCTTCAACCTGGCGACAGTCGGCACACCGGCACTCGATCCGGAAAATGCCGACTCCTTCGAAGTGGGCTTGAAGAACAGCCTGTTTGATGGCCGGCTGATCCTGAACGTCGCGGGCTACTACGCGAAATACTACAACTTCCAGGCGAACAACCCGGACATCGATCCGGTGACCGGCCTTCGGATCACACGCTTCACCAACGCCGGGACGGTTTCCACCCGCGGCTTCGAACTGGACATGATCGCGCAGCCCATCGACGACCTGTCGCTGACCGGTGGCCTTGCCTACACCGACGCCCGCGTCGATGCGTTCCGGGTTGCCCCCGGCGCACCGCCAACCGACATCGTGCCGCCGGGCACCACGCTTGCCTATGCGCCCAGATGGAAGGCCTCCTTGACGGCCGACTACCGCATCCGCACCGGCGGCTTTGCGGATGTGGAACTCGCGCTGCAGGGCAGCTACCAGTCGAGCCAACTGGCGCTGTTCGTGCCGAGCCAGCTGATCCGCGACCGGTCTTGGATTGAGCCCTACGCTCTTGTCGACGCGACAATCGGGCTGGTCGACCAGGACGACCGCTTCAAGCTCAGCTTCATCGTGCGCAACCTGTTCGACACCAGTTTTACCGCAGCAATCGCCGATGGTGGACCGCTGTCGGCCGGCAACACCGGCAATTCGAGCCTGCGCTACATCATCCCGCGTGAGGCCGACCGCTCGTTCGGCCTGCTGGCCCGCTTCAACTTCTAAAGGCACTTGGCCTTCGGATCAGGGGCTGCTCCGACATCGGCGCGGCCCCTTTTCTTTTGGTGGCGCCGCCCCATAATCGGATCATGCGGCTTTCCGTTCTCGACCAGTCCCCCATCAGCGAAGGCTCGACCGGCGGGCAGGCGCTGCGCAACAGCCTGGAGCTCGCGGCACTTGCAGACAGGCTGGGCTATCACCGTTTCTGGATGGCGGAGCATCACGCCAGCCCTGCCCTGGCGTCAACCTCGCCCGAGCTGATGCTGGCGGCCATTGGCCGGGAAACGCGGCAGATCCGCCTGGGCACCGGCGGCGTCATGCTGCCCCATTATTCGCCCTTCAAGGTGGCCGAGAGTTTCTCGATGCTGGCGGGGCTGTTTCCGGGTCGCGTGGACCTGGGGCTCGGCCGTGCGCCGGGATCGGACCAGCTGACGGCCTATGCGCTTCAGCAGGACCGCCGCACGCGGGCTGAGCTGGCGTTTCCGGAGCAGCTGGCCGAGCTGATGGCCTATTTCGATGGGACGCTTCCCGAGGGGCACCCCTTCCGGCACCTTTCCGCCAACCTGCCCGGCGGCACCGAAGCGCCGGACATATGGGTGCTTGGTTCCAGCGCGGACAGTGCGGAGCTCGCCGGCAGGGCCGGCCTGCCCTACTGCATCGCGGACTTCATTTCGGGTGAAGTGCCTGCACTTGCAGACCGCTATCGGCAGGCCTTTCGGCCATCGGCCCGGGCTGCGGAGCCCATGGTGATGGTCGCCTGCTGGACGGTTGCGGCCGCCAGCACCGAGGAGGCCGCCTGGCTTTCGGGCCCTTCACGCATGATGCTCGCCCATCTGATGCGCGGAGAGTTGATTGCCGTGCCCAGCCCCGAACGCGCGGCCCTCTGGCTGAAGGACAATCCTGTGTCGATGCCGGTGAACCGCAGGCCTGTTGCGGGCAGTGCGGCCGAGTGCCGTGACAAACTGCTGGAGAAGGCGCGCCTCTATGGGGCCGACGAGTTGATGATGGTCAACATTCTGCACGGCCACAGCGACCGGATGGACAGCTATCGCCTGATCGCCGAGGAAATGATCGAACGCCGAGCAGCCATCCCCGCCTGAAAACTCAGCCCTTCCCGCCGCGGGGAATGTGGCGGATCATCACCACATCCTCGACTGCGAATGCGTGGCTGAAATGGCCGGGGCGCGTGGAGACCTCGGCGATGGCGCCGTCCATCCTGAGTTGGAGCACGCTCTCGATGACGGGGCCGGAGCGCAGGTGGATATTGACGCTTTCGACACGCGATGAGGCCAGCGCGGACCAAGCAGTAGCCAGAAGCGCGGTTCCGTTGCGCGTGGCCGCACTGTCGCGAAGGGGAGCCCCTCCTGCGCCAAATCGGTCATGCCCACCCAGATCCATGGTTTCTCCCTGTGCCTTAGATACAAAGAGGGCCGTGATCGCCCGAAAGCAGTCACGGCCCATAGGCGGTTGGGTTGCGTATATCAGTTTGCGGCTGGGGCCACGGCGCTGCGGATTGCTTCGGCCTTGGCGACAACAGCCTCGGCAGCTGCCCCGGTTGCGACGACTTTGGCCACCACAACTCCGTTTGGCGTCTGGGCAGCCCCTGCCACAACAACCGCGACAGGCGCTGGGGCGGCCTGAGGTGCATTGGCCCGCCAGATTTCCCGCAGCGACGGATTGTCCGCCAGCATGGAAACCCCACCCAGCGGCTTGGAATAGCCCTGGTGGCAGGTCTGGCAGTTCACCTTCAGCGGATCACCCCTCGGCCCCAGGCGCGCCTTCTCGTCCCAGCCCTTGGCCGGAAAAACGGTCGCGAGCGGCTGGATATAGTCCGAGTTGGCCTGACGAACCATCCGGATGCCATACCAGGCCGTCTGCTTCTGGACCCGACTGTGGCTCCATTCCGCAAAGCTCTGGGTGTTGTGGCAGAAGGTGCAATTCACCCCGAGAGCGCCCGACACCCGCATCATCAGCCCATAGGTCTGCTCGGCGGACTTGATGTTGGCCGGATTCATGCCGTTGGGATGAATCTGCCTGGAGATCACGCGGATCTCGTTCGGCTCCAGGAAGAAGGTGCCGTTGGGATCATTGGGCAGCGAGGTGTATCCCACCACTGCCAGCGGCTCGTTCTGCCCGGCGCGATAACCTGTCATCCCGCGGGAAACAGGCTGTTGTTTCAGAGACCAGCTGTATTCCGGAATAGCCTTGCCGCGGTGGCAGGTATAGCAGGAGACGCCCGTCTGCTTCACGTGGGACTGCCAGTTCACGTTGATGTTCTGCGTCATCTTCAACATGTTTAGTGCCACTGACTTGGTATACTTCTCGTACGAAGCCATGTTCTCGGGGTTGTGGCAGTAGTTGCAGCCGGCCTGTTCGGGCGGTGCATCAGCGGGCACCACCCAAGCAGTGATGTTGGCCATCAGCAGGCCGAACTCGTCGACGCTGATGTCGCCAAGCACCTGGAGCTCGGGATAGACATCCCTTGCCTTCTGCCCATCCCGGCTGGTCAGCGCATAGGCCGAGGCTGGCGGGGCTGCCGGCGGCTTGACGAGGTTCAGGTTGGTAACCTGTTCCATCGCAGCCCCACGGGGACCCAGTTGCTGTGACTGCTTCGGTCCGAGCTCGCAGGCGGCAAGCGTCAGCGGCAGGGCGGCGATTGCGCCGAGGGCAAGAAGCCTCGGCACGATCGGGGTGCGATGTCCTGTCATTGCGGTGCTCCCGGCAGAGTGAGGGGATCAACGGCACCGGTCGGCGGATAGGGACGGGCATAGCCATGCTCCACCGCAAACAGGTACCAGTTATCGACGACTGTGCCCGTCAGGAGGATGCCGATCCCGCCGGTCAACGTGGTCAGCACCGCGAACCACCAAGCCCAGCGGTGGATCGATTCCATGGTGGCATTGAAGCCCATCGTCCAGCGCCAGAACAGCGCAGCGCGTTCTGTCGCGGTCCCCCGGTCGGTGATCTGCTCGAGCTCCCGCTCACCACCATAGCGGCCCACTGCAAGGATGGTTGCCCCGTGCATCGCAAACAGCAGCACCGACCCGTAAAGGAAGACGATGGAGAGCGCGTGGAACGGGTTGTAAAAGAGGTTGCCATAGCGGATCGAGAAAGCTGCGGTCCAGTCGAGGTGGGGGAAGATGCCGAACGGCACCGCTTCGGCCCAGCTGCCCATCAGCACGGGGCGGATGAAGCCCAACACAAGGTAGAGGAATATGGCCGACGCGAAGGCCCAGGCGACATGGGTTCCCATTCCCAGGGCACGGGCACGTCGGTAGGTCCGCGCCCACCACAGCAGGATCGAGAGTGTCAGGAAAAATCCGGCGATCAGCCACCACCCGCCTTCGGCCAACGGCGGAATGGAGAGGCCATATTTGGCAGGCGGCGGCTCGAGCGCCAGCCAAAAGAGCTGGCGGAGGAACTCGCCCGGATGCCACCCTACGGACGCCCACATGTTGAGGCCGATGATCTCGAATGCGGCGAAGCCGAAGATCAGCGAAGCGATACCAAGCGGACCCAGATAAATGGGGCCGATTTGTGCGTTCAGAACCTTCCCGAGCAAGTAGCTGCTTGAGGTGCCCTGGATGCGTGGTTCGGAGTTCCGAGCAGGCATCCCCAATTCTGGTGGGCCATCAAGCTGCACCTGGGTGAATATATTCTGGTATCCCATGGCGGATCTCCTCAGCTCCAGATCGGAAGTTCAAGCCACCAGGTCCACCATTCCGGCCAGCCACGGGTCCAGAAAGGTCCACTGATGATGATGCAGACGGCGCTCCAGAAGCCGGCGGACAGTGCCAGAAACAGCCCGAGCCGGTGAATGCCGAGCTCCCCAACAGAGTAACCAAGCACATCACGGAAGAAGGTATCCTCATACTCGGGGCTCTTGACCTCCTCGCCCTTCTGCGGGTTGGTCGAAGACAGAATGAGCGACCCGTGCAGGCCCAGTGCCAAAGTCGTGGTGAAGAACAAGCTCGCCGCGATCATGTGCGCCGGATTGTAGTGGAAGTGCAGGAACTGGTAGCCGACGTTCGACACCCAATCTAGGTGACTGAAGATGCCGTATGGGAAGCCATGCCCCCAAGCTCCGAGCAGAAAAGGCCGGAACACAACAAGGGTGACATAGGCGAATATCGCAACCGAAAAGGCAAAGGGAACGTGGTAGCCGATGCCAAGCTTCCGGCAGATCTCAACCTCGCGCAGCGCCCAACTCACGAAGGCGCCGATCGCGCAAATCGTTATGATCTGCCAAAGGCCTCCCTCCTGCATGGGCGCAAGGCCCAAACCATATTTCAGGTCGGGCGGGTCGATGGAGATTAACCAGGGGTTCCAGGTCGGTCCGATCGCAGCGCCGTACAAGATCAGCGCTGTTCCCAACGCGGCGAAGAAAGCGGCCGTGACCCCGAAAAAGCCCACATAAAAGGGACCTACCCAGAAATCGAACAGGTCGCCTCCGATTAGGGTTCCCCCTCGCACACGATATTTTCGCTCGAAGCTCAGCAGCGCCATGGCGCATCCCTCCGCTCTTGCGGCAGCGATGCCGCAGAAGTGCATTCCCTCATCAGCTTTGGTGGGCGGACGGGAACCGAGAGCCGGCCCCGTCCGACCTCACCGTAGCAACGTCAAAGTCCGACGTGCTGCCCGAAGGCGTCGCAGTCGTACCAGTTGCCGGCGCCGCTGCCGGTTCCTGGAACAGGAAGTCGGCATATCGTGGCGAACTCAAGACGATGAAGTGATTAAGCATCACCATGAAAAACGCAAAAATGCCGATCGCTACTAGCATCCGGCGAGGATCAAATATAAGCCAAACTCTCCACATGACAATCTCTCCTTGGCGAATTCAAAAAAGGTATAGGTTCAAGCATTCCGCGAGGGCTAACCCTCTTGCAGAAAAGCCTCAGAACCAGGGCCGCCACGACCAAACGAGGAAGTGTGCGAACACCGAAATACCTACGAACCCCAGAAACCCGCCCACAAAATGCTTGTGAAAGGCCTGCGCTTCCTGAGGGGTTAGATAGGTTCCCAGCCCTATTCTGTTGTCCCTGTCGTCAACCATGTCTTGCTCTCCTGACAATTCGCTGATTGGGGAAAACGCAAAGCTCTCCCGGTGGCGACTCCGTTTGCCTGATGGCACACGAAGTGGTTCGGACATGGCACTGGGCCATGCCGCATCTGGTGCAGGAGGCCGCGATCATGCCGCCCTCGCCTGCTGAAGGATCTGCGTCAGCCGATCGGCCGACACATGGGTCTCGCCGACGGCCCTCGCCGCGGCCTCGGCGGCATCACGCAGTCGCTTGGCGGCCGAGATGCGCACCAGCACCGGTTCGCGCTCGACCAGTTCGTCGAGCATCCGCTTGGCATTGTCTTCCCATTGAATCTCGCGCACGAGCCGGGTAGGCGTTGCATCCGCCATGTCCATCTGGGTCGAGAGCGGAAGGATGTGGAACAGTGCATCAAACAGCGCGTTCACCACTTCCTGGATCAGCCAGGTGCAGCCCGAATAGCCCATGTAGGGGGTTCCCGTGTGGCGCCGGATGGCCGCCCCCGGGAAGGATGCCGGGATATAGATGCCACGCCCGCCAGTCTCGGCAAGATAGAGGCGTTCATTGTAGGAACCGAACACCACCAGCGGCGGGGTTTCGGCGATCGCCTTCTTCACTGCCGCATTGTCGGGCTTCCCGCCGGCGGAACGCTGGAAGGCAAAGGCGCAAGGAAGACCAAGGTCACCCTCAAGGAAATTGCGGATACCCCGGACGTAGGTTTCCGTGGCGACGATCCCGAAATTGGCCGTCCCGAAGAAATCCTGGGTGACCGAACGCCACAGATCCCACAGCGGCTTCAGCGTGGTGTGCTTCTCGGTTTCGATGAAGGGCTGCGGGTCGAGCCCCAGCAGCTCTCCCAGCTTCTCGAGGAAAAGCGTGGTCGACGAGAGCCCGATCGGCGCCTGCAGCCAGGGCCGCTCCAGCGCCTCGCACAGATTGGGGCCGAATTCGCGGTAGAGGCTGATGTTCACCTCGGCGTCCGCCAACTTGCGCACATCGGCGAGGTGGCTCCCCAGCGGGAAGACCATGTTGATCTCGGCGCCAATGCCTTCCACCAGGCGGCGGATCTCGGCGAGATCGCTCGGCATGTTGAACGTGCCGTACATCGGCCCGATGATGTTCACCTTCGGCTTTGCCCCCTCCTTGCGGGGGCGGACCGGCGGCACCTTCTTCGGGCCGAACTCGGTCCACAGCCAGGTCAGCGCCCGATCGGCCGACTGCCACTGGTCCTCGTCGATGGTGCGCGGCAGGAAGCGCTGGATGTTGGTGCCTTCGGGCGTGACCCCGCCGCCGATCATCTCGGCGATGGAGCCGGTGACGACGACCGCCGGCAGGTCCGGGTCCAGCGTGCCCCAGGCGCGTTTCATCGCACCCTCCGTGCCGTCGCGGCCCAGTTCCTGTTCGCCAAGGCCCGTCACCACGATGGGCAGCTCGTGCGGGGGAAGCCCGTCGGTATAGTGCAGCACCGATGTGACTGGCAGGTTCTCGCACCCCACCGGGCCATCGATGATCACCTGCAGGCCCTTGATGGCCGTAAAGGCATAGACGGCGCCCCAGTAGCCGCCCGCCCGATCATGGTCGAGGATAAGGGTCATGAGCCGATGGCCTCCGCGGCCTTGGCGGCCGCGATGCGGCGCGCGGCGTATTTCGCCTTGAACTCGGGGCGATCGATGGGCTTTCCTTCCCACACCCCGGCGCTGGCGCCTTGGCCGACGCCTTCAAAGAACTGCTTCATCCGCCCGAAGCGGTCGGTGTTCACCATCGCGGCGTTCACCACCATCGCCAGGCTGCCGGCGCCTGCCGGGCCCATCAATGGGCGGGCTGAGATCAGGTTGGTGAAGTAAAGCGCCGGGATCGCACGTTCCTTGGCGTGCTGGACAACGGGCGTGGTGCCGATCGCGAGGTTCGGGCGGAACTCCGACACGGCCGCAATGTCCTGCTCCAGGCTGGCGCGATACTGGATCCGCGTGCCGCGGGCCTCCAGCCAGGCGCGGTCTGCCTCGGACCACTGCGTCTTTGGGCAAGCCGTGCCCACATAGGGCACCTCGGCACCGCTTTCGACCAGCAGCCGCGCAACCAGAAGCTCCGAGCCTTCATAGCCGGAAACCGTGATCCGGCCCTTCACCGGCCGGGCGGCCAGCGCGCCGGCAATCGCGGGTAGGAAGCGGTTCTTGGCGGCATTAACCTTGGCTTGCGCAATCCCGAAGGCTGCGCCGATCGCATCCAACCAGTCCGCCGTGCCGTCGCGCCCCACAGGCGCCGAGCCGACCACCGTGCGGCCGGCAGCCTGGAACTCACGGACGGAGGCCGTGTAAAAGGGATGGATCGCGGCCACCACGGGCGAGGCGAACGCCGAATAGAGCTCGCGCCACTCGCGCGTCGGCACCACCGGCCCGGCTGCTAAGCCAAGCGGCTCCAGCAAAAGGCCGATGCCGGGCGGATCTGCGGGGAACATCTCGCCCAGCAGGGTCACGGTCGGCCGGTCGCTGCGCTCCTTGGGGGCGGCAACCGGGCCGCTTTCGGCTTCCTTGCGGGCATAGGCCAGCATCGCGCCTGCCAGCACATCCTTTGCTTCCGCATGGGTCGGGATGCCGAAACCCGGCACATCAATTCCGATGATGCGAACGCCGTTGATCTCGTCGGGCAGCAACTGCAGCGGGACGCCCGAAGCGGTCGGCACGCACAGGTTGGTGACGACGATGGTGTCATAGAGTTTCGGGTCGGCCAGCTCATGAACCGCATCACGGATGTCCTCGAACAGCTTGCCCGTGACCAGCGATTCCGAATTGAAGGGCACATAGCCGACGGAGCGGCGCGCGCCATAGAAGTGGCTGGTGAAGGTGAGGCCATAGACGCAGCAAGCCGAGCCCGAGAGGACAGTCGCCGTGCGGCGCATGCGAAGGCCGACACGCAGCGACCCGAACGCCGGGCACATGCTCTGCGGCTGATCGTGCGGGCCAGTCGGATAGTCCGCCGCATAGCGCTCCAGGATCTCCGCCTTGCCGGCCTGTTCAGCGGCTGCGCGCAGCGTATCCTTGCTGGCGCACCCACCCTCGGCGGGGGACGCCGACAGATCGAGCCGGTCTGGCTCGCGAGAAGGCGTGTCCAGCATCATACCGCGTCGTAGACCACTTGGAGCGAGGGCTTGGGCGCCCAGTTGCCCCCGCGCATGTCGGCCTGGCTCGCCGGCTTCAGGGTGACGTTGCCGCC
>JBKDAC010000541.1:0-1025 GCA_046316515.1 Sandaracinobacter sp.
TCGCCACGCCATGTTCTTTGCGACGCTGGGCGTGATCGCCAGCAGCATCGAGCGGCTGGCCACCGAAATCCGCCACCTGCAGCGCACCGAGGTGCTGGAGGCGGAGGAGTATTTCAGCCCCGGGCAAAAGGGCTCGAGCGCGATGCCGCACAAGCGCAACCCGGTGCTGACGGAGAATCTGACGGGGCTGGCGCGGCTGGTGCGATCCGCGGTGACGCCGGCCATGGAGAATGTGGCGCTGTGGCATGAGCGGGACATATCGCACTCGTCGGTGGAGCGCGGGATTGGGCCGGATGCCACGATCACGCTGGACTTTGCGCTCGCCAGGCTGACGCAGGTGGTGGAAAAGCTGGTCGTCTATCCGGAGCGGATGCTGAAGAACCTGAACCGGATGGGCGGGCTGATCCATTCGCAGGGCGTGCTGCTGGCGCTGACGCAGGCGGGGGTGAGCCGGGCGGAGGCCTATGCCAGCGTGCAGCGCAATGCGAGGCGGGGGAGGGACTCGGATGGGGCCCTGCAGCTGCGGGACCTGATCGGGGCTGATCCGGATGTTTCGGGCCGGCTTACGGCGGCGCAGCTGGATGGCCTGTTCCGGCTGGATCATCATTTCCGCCACGTCGACACCATATTTGCGCGGGTGTTCGGGCCGGAGGCCTGAGCGTTGCGCATGGCCCCATCCGTTTTGTGACTCCGCCACGGGCAGGGAATGCTGCGATGCACGATGGCATAGGCCTTCTCCCGGCTCAAGGCCATGCTGCGCAAGGCTGGCGAGCGCACCGTCAGCGGGCTGTGCGACCTGATCGGCAGGCTCGTCGACATCTTCCGCGCCATGATCAAACTCGCCTCAATAAGGCTGTGGCTGCGCGCTTATGAGGCTGCAGTTAGCACTACTTTGGCAGAAGCGCATTTTTAGGATTCCCAAGAGTCGCTTCCGGTGATTCATATGGTGCCAGCTTGTGGAGGCTGGCAATGGCGGACGATTGGCGGGACGAGCTTGCGGATTGGCTTCGTCCCTTTGTGGCAGG
>JBKDAC010000542.1:0-3639 GCA_046316515.1 Sandaracinobacter sp.
CGACAGCGGCACCCCATCCAGCGACACGGTTCCCGCCACCAACGGAAGCAGCCCCGCCAGCGCCTCCAACAATGTCGACTTGCCCGCACCGTTGGGGCCCAGGATCACGGTCACGGTGCCGGGCGCAAACGCAGCGCACACGCCATCCAGCACGGTGCGCGCGCCCCGGGCCAACGCCAGACCGTCCACCACCAGCATCACGACAGCCGCTCCCGCCCGCACCACAGCAGCCACAGGAAAAAGGGCCCGCCAATCAGCGCCATGGCGATCCCCAGCTTCAGCTCGGTCGCGCCGGGCGCCAGCCGCACGGCGGCATCCGCCGTCAGCAACAGGGCAGCGCCCCCCAGCGCCGCGGGCAGGATAAGGTCCGAGGGCCGCTCGCCAACAAAGGGGCGCAGCAGATGTGGCACCACCAGGCCGACAAAGCCGATCACCCCGGTCGCGGCGACGGTCGCCCCAACGCCCAGGCCAGCGCCGCCGATCACCATCCAACGGGTGGCCTTCAGGTCCACGCCCAGCGACCGCGCCGCCGGCTCGCCCAGTGCCAGCGCATCCAGCGCCCGGCCCGTGCCCGCCAGCAGCCCCAGCCCCAGCGCAACAAAAGGTGATACACGAATCACATCGCCCCACCCCCGATCCGTCAGCGCCCCCATCAGCCAGGTCACAATCTCCTCCAGCGCAAAGGGATTGGGCGCAAGGCTGATCAGCAGCGCCGTCAGCGCGCCCGCAAGGCTCGACAGCACCACGCCCGCCAGGATGAACCCCGTCGCGCTGCCACTCCGCCCGGCCAGCAGCGCCAGCAAGCCCATCGCCGTAACCGCCCCGCCCATGCCGAAGGCCGACACCATCAGCGGCGTCACCCCCAGCCCCAGGAACAGCGCCAGCACCGCCCCAAACGCCGCACTCGCCGATACCCCCAGCACGCCCGGATCAGCCAGCGGGTTCCTGAGATACCCCTGCATCACCGCGCCCGACGCCCCCAGCATCGCCCCGATCAGCAGCCCCAGCACAGCCCGCGGCAGCCTGAGCTCCGCCATCACCAGCGCCTCCGGCGTGCCGGCCACCACCGCCCAGGGCGCAATCCACACCTTGCCGGCCATCAGGCTCAGCAGGAAGGCCGCGCCCGCCACCACGCCCAGCAGCAGGATCAACCGCGCCCTGTTGATCGAGACGCTGTTGATCGAGACGCTGTTGATCGGGGCGCTGTTGATCGGGGCGCTCATGGCAGCGAATCCCGGATCGCGGCCAGCCGCTGCGCCGCGGGCACCAGGCTCGGCCCGCCGCAGTTCAGCAGATGCCGCTCGAAGGCCGCCACACGGGTCGGCAGCCTCCGAACCAGCGGCGGCAGGGCCTCCGGCCGGTCAGTGATCAGCAGCGCGGGCGGCTCCAGCGCCAGCGCCTCCAGCCCGATGACGCCAGCCCCCTTCAAGCCCCGGTCGGCCGCAACGCTCGGCAGCCCGGCATGCGCCATCAGCGCCTCCGACAGGCTGCCCGGCCCCGGCACAAAGCCCGATGCCATGCGCATCAGCGCAGGCTGCGGCGGCCCGGCGCGGCGGCTCCGGGCCAGCGCCGCCGCGATCTCGGCCACCAGCGCGGCGCCGCGTTCGCCCTGCCCCACCGCACCGGCCACCTGCCGCACCTGTGCCAGCGACTCCGCGATGCTCGCCGGCACCCCGATCGACACCGACGGCACCTTCAGCCGTGCCAGCGCTGCCCGCGTTGCCGGCGGCGTGTAGGGGGTCATCAGCACCAGGTCCGGCTTCAGCGCGATCACCTCTTCGGCGGTGCCGCCGTGCGCCGGAACCTGCCGCGCCAGCGCAAGGGGCAGCGAGCTGGCGGCGGGATCATGGCTCCAGTGGCTGATCGCCGCCACCTGGCCCCGGTCCGCCACCCGCACCAGCACGCTGTCGATGCAGGGGTTCAGGCTGACAACGCGCACGGGTTTCGCCCCGGCCATCGCCGGCATCAGCAGCGCCAGCAGGATCAGCCTAGAGCTTCGCACGCAGCCCCGCAAAGGCCTGCCGCCCCGGCTGGCCATAGAAGCTGACTGTTTCATAGGTCGCATCGAACAGGTTGGTAACCCGCCCATAAAGCTCGATCCTGTCGGTGATGGCAAAGCTCCCCCGGATGTCGGCCGTCACACGCCCCGGAATCGCCCGCGTGTTCGCCGCATTGTCAAAGCTCTCCGACACATGCGCCAGCGTCGCGCCGATCGACCACCCCGATCGCGCCAAATAGTCCACCACCAGCGCCAGATTGTGCTCGGGCCTGCGCGCCAGGAAATTCCCCTCGTTCGCGGACCCATCCGTCCGGTTGCGGGCGTCGATCCAACTGTAATTCACCTGCACGTTCAGGCCAGCCAGCGGGTTCAGGCCCAGCGCCAGCTCCAGCCCCTTTGCACGGGTGCGGGCCACATTGTCATAGGTACCGAACGGACGGCCGGTGCAGATGAGGTCCGTCACGCCAAAGCAGGACATGAAGTCGATCTGGTCGCGTGTCACCCGCCCGAACCAGCTGGCAGACGCGCTCAGCCCCATCGGCAGCACAAGGTCCGCGCCCACATCCCAGCCGGTCGCCCGCTCCGGCTTCAGCGCCGCGTTGCCGAAGTCCGAGAACAGCTGGAACAGTGTAGGCGCCTTGAAGCCCTCGGCCCAGCTGGCGCGCAGGCGCAGCGGCGCCACAGGCTGCCACGAGCCGCTCGCCGCCAGCGTGGTCGCCCCGCCGAACCGGCTATGCGCGTCATGGCGCACCCCGCCCTGCAGGTTCACGCCCGCCATCGGGGCCAGCAGCGCCTGCGCCCAGCCGCCTTCCAGCGTTGCCCGCGCCGTGAAGGGCACCGGCGAGAAACTGTCCTCGGTGCGGATGCGCGACACCTCGCGCTCCAGCCCGCCCGCCAAGGTCAGCCAGGGGGCTGCCCGCCAGTCGCCGCGCAGGTCCAGCCGTTCCAGCCGGCCTTCGGATTCAAATCCGGGCGCAGCGCCCGGCACAAAGCTGGTGCGGTCGATATCGGATGCCTGCCAGCCCAGGCGCGCCGTCACGCGCTCCCCCCAATAGCCCAGCCCGGCCACCCCCGACAGCTCGCGCGTCCGCTGCCGCTCGTCGGTGTCGCCAAAGGCAAAGGTCGGCGGCGCAAAGCCGTCGATCCCCACCTCCGAACGTTGCAACCGCCCGCGCAGGTCGGCAACCAGCCCGGGTACGATCTCCACATCGGCCCGCAGCGTGCCACCCCAGCTCTCATGGCCGTCCCGCTCGCTGTTGCCGCGCGATTCCGCAGCCGCGGAAATGCCATCCGTGCGCTGCCAGTTGCCGCCGACCGACAGTGCCACCGGGCCGACCTGGCCCGACGCATCGGCCCGCGCCAGGAAGCCGTCGCGCGAACCCGCCTCGGCCCGCGCATCGGCCGCAAGCGCATCGCCGGGCGTCCGCGTCTCGATTGCGATCACCCCGCCGATCGCCTGGCTGCCCCAGGCCAGGCTCTGCGGCCCGCGCAGGATTTCCACCCGGCCGATCCCGGCGGTCATCAGGTTGGCGAAATCCGCCCCGCCCCCGGGGATTGCCGTGTCGGCCCCCTTCACGCCGGCGATGTGCAGCGGGGTCTGCTCGCCCTCGGCCGCGCGCAGTCGCACGGCGGCTCTCGCG
>JBKDAC010000543.1:0-1153 GCA_046316515.1 Sandaracinobacter sp.
GATGTCGGGATTGCCCGCCGTGCCGCTGATGTTCACATAGGCGGTCACATCCTCGGCCTGCGTCTGCGCCTGGATGTTGATCGAGCTGTCCAGCGGACGCCCGTTGAAGCCCACCCGCCCGCTCGTCAGCTCGAACCTGCTGCTGGCAAAGCTGAACTCGCCGCGCGCCAGTGTCGCCGTGCCCAGGAAGATGGGTGCTGCCGACGTACCGCGCACGCGGATGTCGCCCCGCCACACGCTTTCCAGCCCCATGCCCTCCACCTGCACCCGGTCGTCCGCACGCACCCGGATATCCAGCGCGATGTTGGCGGCCGACAGGGTCGGCTCTGGCTCTGGCTCGCGCACCTGGCCTGCGCGCCGCACCTGCAGCTGCGGAATCTCGCTGGTTTCCACCTGCACCAGCTGCACCCGCGCCGAATCTACCATAAGGTCGCCCGACAGCGTCGCCTTCGTGCCCTGCCCCTGCAGCCGCAGCGGCCCCGACAGGGTAAATTCCAGTGTGTCCGAATTGGCGAGCCGCGCCCGCTCAAGGCCCAGCGACAGGTCGATCGACTGTTCCAGCCCCAGCCGCACCACGCCCCCACCCTTGATCGTGCCGCCATTGGCGCGGCCGGTGATGCTGTTCACCTTCAGCTCGCTGCCGCTGAACAGTCCGTCGAAGGCCAAGTCCACTATCTCGGTGCCGAAGGTGGCATTGCGATAGATCAGTCCCTTGCCCCGCGCGATGCCCGCCAACGACGGGTTCGACGGCGTGCCCAAGAAATCCGCCCCCAGCGCCACCGCGCCCTTCAGCTCCTGCCCCTCGAAGCCGCCCAGCGCCCACAGTGGCTCCACCGGCCCGTTATAGCGCACCCCGCCCGACAGCCGGCCCGTGGCAAAGCGCTCGGCCGGGGTCTCGCCCACGCCGGGGTCCACCCGCAGCACCAGCCGCCCCAGGTCATTCTTCTGCCAGGACAGGTTCGCCCCCAGCACCAGCCCGGCCCCGTCGGATCGGGCCGACAGCCGCACGTCCACCGGCACCGTGATCCCAGTCACGCCAGCGCGCTGCAGCCCGACGATGGTCAGGATCGCCTCGCCGACGGGAATGCGCGAATCCCGCGCGCTGCGGATCACCAGTTGCCCGTTGGCAACCCCGCCCAGGCCCCAGCGGCTG
>JBKDAC010000544.1:0-2449 GCA_046316515.1 Sandaracinobacter sp.
ACGTTCACTGACCGCCTGGGCCGCTGGCCCAGCTCGTCGGCTTGCCGCCTCGCGGCGCCAGCGGCGCAGCGTCTCGGTCGTGCAACCAACCTTCCCGGCGATCGAGGTCATCGCCGCCCACTCCGAGGGCTAATCCCCCCGGTGCTCCTCCACCATACGCACCGCACAGTCGCGAAACTCAGGTGAAGACTTGTTCCTTGTAGCGCTCATCGTGGCTCCTCCTCACAAATAGGAGCCTCCGGAAAACCCGGAGCGGTTCAGAGGGAGGGATCGGACACAATGACAAGCTTGCCAATGGTCTGACCACTGTCCGCTTCGGCTAGCGCGGCCGAGGCGTCGGCCCAGCTGCGCAACTGCACGTTGGGTGCAGGTAGGCTCCCATCCGCCAACCATGCGAACAGTCTGTCGAGATACGCCGCTGCAGCCTGTGGTTCGAACTGCTGGAACTGACGGACATCAACACCGACGAGGGCTGCACCCTTCATGAGGGGGAGATTGGCAGGAAGGGCGGGAATCGGCCCGCCGACGAAGCCGACGATGAGGTGTCGCCCGCCCCAACCCAATGACCGGAAAGCTGGCTGGAACAGCGGGCCGGCCACTGGATCAAACACGACGTCGAGCGGGCGTCCGCCAAGTGCTGCGCGCAGCCGATCGCGCCAGCCTTCGGGGTCCGTGTCGATCACCTCGTCAGCGCCAAGGGCGACCGCAAAGTCGCGCTTCAGCTGACTGGAGGCAGCTGCGATCACGGTGGCGCCAAGTCGCTTTCCGACGGCGACAGCGGCCTGGCCCACACCGCCTGCAGCCCCGAAGACAAGCAGGGTTTCGCCAGGTTGCAGGCGCCCGCGGTCCACGAGGCCATGCAGTGCCGTCAAATGATTAAGTGGCAGGGCCGCGGCTTCAGCGAAGCCGACACCGGGCGGAATTCGACGGCAAGCATCAGCAGGGGCCACCGCCTGCTCGGCAAGTCCGGCACTCGTCATGGCAACCGCGCGGTCCCCGACGACCCAGCCCTTCACGGCCGAACCGACCGCGCTTATCGTGCCGGCCACCTCCACACCCGGAATATGCGGCAGAGATGGCTTCACCTGATAGCCGCCGCGGGCGATCAAGGCGTCAACATAGCCGATGCCGACCGCATGGACCTCTATCCGCAGAGCAAACTCACCGAGCGTCGGCACGGGTACTTCAACAAACCCGTAGGCGTCGAAACCGTCCAATCGGTTGGCAGCGATCGCCTTCATTGCATCAGCCGAATTGATACTCGTCGGATCGGAACTCCGACGTCATGCGCCAATAGTCCACCAGACGGTATGGCAGCACAGCAAAGACGCGCCCGGCCGGATTGCGATACCAATTGGTGACGCCCTTGTGGCTCCAGACCATGCCGCTGTGGAGCCGATCGACTTCGGCGACATACTGGTCGTGCACATCCTGCCGCACGTCGAGCCAATCATGATCCTCCTCGAGCAGTTCGCGCAGGCACATCATCACATAGCGCACCTGGCATTCAGACATGAAGATCACGTTGCCTCCGTGGGCGAGGCCGGTGTTGGGTCCGAGCAGGATGAAGAAGTTCGGAAAGCCTGGGACGGTGGTGCCAAGATAGGCTGTCGCATCGTCGGGCTTCCACACATCATGAACCTCTCGGCCGCCGATTCCGGTGATCTTCATCGGGAAGAGCATCTTGCTGGCCTGGAATCCGGTTGCGCAAATGATGGCATCGGCCGGCCAGTGCGTGCCGTCCGCCGTGACGATCCCATCGGGCACAATCCGCTCGATGCCATCGGTCACCAGATCTACATTCGGCGCCTGCAGCATCTTGAACCAGTCATTATCAATCAGGATGCGCTTTCCATAGGGAGGATAATCCGGAATCACCTTTTCCAGTAGAGGCGAGTCTGCGCCCAGCTCGGATTTCATGTGCCGCTCCATGAAGATGCGGTGCCGGTGATTTTGCTGGTTGATGGAACGGTCCTTGTCAGGCCAGTCCGGGTCGATCTTCAGTGCGGAATGCAGCCCGTCCGCAAAGGCCCAGAAGAGCTGGAAGCGGTACCATCGGGCATAGTGCGGCACATGGGCCAGCACCCACTTCTTGCCGTCGGCCACCTCGCCGAAATAATTGGGATTGGGCACCACCCAGTGCGGCGAGCGCTGGAAGACCATCAGCCGCGCGCACTCGGGTGCAATGGTGGGGCCGACCTGGTGGCCCGACGCGCCGGTGCCGATCATCGCGATGCGCTTGCCGCGCCAGTCGAACGACGGGTCCCATTGGCCGGTGTGAACGGTCGGCCCGTCAAAGCTCTCGCGGCCCGGAATATCGGGATATTTCGGCCGGTTGAGGATGCCGACCGCCGACAGCACGGCATTGGCCTCCAGAACCAGGCTGGATCCGTCCGCCCGCCGCGCGGTCACCGTCCAGCGCCTGGCGCTTTCGTCGAAGGTGCAGGCC
>JBKDAC010000545.1:0-9641 GCA_046316515.1 Sandaracinobacter sp.
GAAGGTGGGCGCGGGGGACGCGCTGGTGGTTGCAGCGGGGCGCTCTGCACTGGACTGGCCTGCTGAGTGCCGGCTGATCCGAATGGAGCGCCCGGAAGCCTTGAGGGAGACCAATGGCGTGGGGAGGATGGCGGCCATCGACCGTCGGGCGACGGAGGCCGCCTCGTTGTTGCCGCCGCCACGCCGCATCGGCGGCGTGCCGACCCCGGCGCCCGCCATCGGCGCTGCGCTGTCGACCGATGCGATGGTGACCGACCCGGCGGGCTTTACCTATGTGCTGGGGACGACCGCGGGCGACATGGGTGCGCAGCTCGGCACCGGCGCCGACGACATGGTGCTGACCAAGCTCGACAGCCGGGGTGAAATCGTCTGGCGGTCCGCAGGGGGGGCGGACTCGGCCCTGACCGGGGCTGCGCTCGCACTTGCGCCCGATGGCGGCGCGGTGATCGCCGGAACCATTGCCGGCGCGCTCGACGGCACATCCGGGGATCGTGACATGCTTGTCGCCCGCTATGGGCCCGATGGGCAGGAAAGCTATGCGACGGTTCTGCGCCAGATGGGCGACCAGTCCGCCTCGGCCGTGGCCGTCGGCGCCGACGGGGTCGTCTATGTCGGCGGGCAGACGTCGACCGGCGATGCGGTTCTGGCGCGGCTTGGCGCCGATGGGGGCCTTGCCGAGCGGATGGCCATCGACAGCGGCGGGTCGGATGCGATCCAGGGCCTTGCCGTTGACCCGGCGGGGGACGTGCTGGTGCTGGGTCGGACGTCCGCGGGCCTGGAGCTGACGCGTCGCGATGGCGCCGCGATCGGGACGGTGAAGGCCGGCCTGTCGCTGGGCGCTGGCGACGGCAGCGCGATGCTGCTGGGGCCGGATGGCCGCATCTTCGTGGGCGGATCGACCGATGGGGCCGGCGGCCGGGATGGCCTGGTTGTGGAGGTGGACTCTGCGCTGACGCAGGCGGATCGCCGGGTGATCGGCACGGCGGGCACCGATCGGGTGGACAGCCTGGCGTTGGTGAACGGGCAGCTGTACGCCGGCGGACGGACGAACGGCGCGCTGGATGGGGCAGCGCGCGGGCCGATGGACGGTTTTGTTGCGCGTCTTGCCGCCGACGGCTCCGTCGCGCAGGTAAAGCAGTTCGGGCAGCCCGGCCTGCGCACGGATTCGGTGCGGATTGCCGGCGCACCGGGTGGTGACACTGCGCTGACCGCCCTGGGCCTGCGCCGCGGGGTGCTGGCGGACAGCAACAGCCGAGCGCTGGTGGCCGAGACCGGCCTGCGCCCGGGCGACAGCTTCGGACTTCGGGTGGGTGCACGCAAGGTGCAGACGATCACGGTGCAGGCCGGTGATACACTGTTGATGCTGGCGGACCGGATCCGTAAGGCCGGTGGTGGAGATCTCCTTGTCCAGACCCCCGCGAGTGCGGACGGGTCGGGCAGGATGCTGCGCCTGAATGCACGCCCGGGGATCGGGGTGGAACTGATCCGAGGCCTGGGGGGGCGGGATGCCCTGTCCCGGCTCGGGCTCGAGCCGCAACGGCTCGACTCTCCGGTGATCGACCCCAAGGCGCCGGCGGTGAAGCCGGGCGGCAGCTTCGGGCTGGAGCTGAGCGACGCGATGAATCTCGACACGCGGGAGGCGGCGGCGGCGGCGATGAAGCGGCTGGAACAGGCGATCTCGACCACCCAGTCGGGCTTCCGGTCGCTGTACTGGAACAGCACCAAGGAGAAGCTGGTAAACGCAACAGGCAGCGGTGCGGGTGGCGTGTCAGCCTATCAACAGAACCAGCTCAAGAGCTACACCGAGGCCCTGCAGCGCCTGACTCCTGTGGCTGGATCCGAAAGTACGGGCCTGTTCGGCCTGTCGGCAGGAGGCTTCTGATGTCGAACGGGATGCCGACGCTGGTGGGCGGCCTAGCCGATGCGATGCGCCATCTTTCGGAGCGCCAGCGCCTGATCGCAGGGAATATCGCCAACAGCGAAACGCCCGGCTTCCGCGCGCAGGAGATGGACGCGCCCGATTTCCGCGCCCTGGTGGACGCATCCTCGGGAAGGCCCGGCGTCGCCCGCCCGACCGTTACCCTGTCCGCAGGGATGACGGCACTGGGTGCCTCGGGGCCCCGGCCCGCGCGCCAGCATGACGACCGGAACGTCAGCGAGTTGAAGCCCGACGGCAACACCGTGACGCTGGAAGACCAGCTTCTGAAGATGGGGCAGGTCCAGTCGGACTTCGCGGCGATGACCGCCATCTATCGCAAGAGCATGTCGCTGATGCGGACGGCGGCAGGCCGGGGCGGAAGCGGCGGCTGACCCTGTCTGACAATAAGGCGCCCCCGTCGCGGTTTTGGCCGCAGCAGGGGCGCAGGGACCAGAGGGTGGTCGTCAGAGGTTGGTGTTCACGGAGATCGGGGTGGCCCGGCGAGTGTCGGTGCAGGTACCCCCGCTGGAATAGGTGCGGGTGCGCCGACCGCCCAGGCGCTGGGCCTCGGCGGCAATGGCGTCCAGCAGGCCTGCCGACAGCCGCATGCGCCGCTCGATGATGATGCCGTTGGCCTCGCTGGCGGCATTCAGGCGCTGGAAGCCGTCTGCAAGGGCGCGCCGTTCTTCGAGCGGCAGGGTGATGGGCCAGTTCGGATCCAGTCGCCGGCATGCCGCGACGGCGGCTTCCAGCTTTTCGGTGTGCCGGGCCTTGGCATCGGCAAGGGCGGCAAGCCCCTGCGGATTGCCGGGCCGTTCCAGTATCTCGGTTTCCCGGTGGATGATCGTCTCCAGGCTCTGGGCCATGGCCAGAAGCGTGTCTTCGGTCATTCCTGTCCTCCCTGGGCCTTGATCAGATGCTGCAGGATCGCGGGGGCGAGGCCGATGCCGCCACCGCGCGCCATTTCGGTTCCGATATTCTCGGCAAGCACGCCACGGAACATTTCCTCGCCAAAGCCACCCGAGCTGTCTCCCAGCTCGACGGTTTCCAGCATGGTCTTGGCCAGCTGGCCCAGGAACACGCCTTCGAACTCGGTGGCCTTTGCCGCCATCTTCCCCCCCGCAGGCCGGGGAATCGGGGTGGTGGCGCCCAGCGGTGGAACGTCGGGAAGCATGGTCATCATTGCACCTCTATGTCGGCCTGCAGGGCGCCGGCTGCGCGGACGGCCTGCAGGATGGTGATGAGATCGCGCGGCGAAACGCCCAGCGCATTGAGCCCGCCGACGAGCGACTGGAGCGTTGCCCCCTGCGTCAGCAGGGCGAGAGAGCGGCCCTGCCCGTCATCCACTTCGACCTGGGAGCGGGGCAGGACCACGGTGCGCCCGTCCGAGAAGGGCGAGGGCTGCGAGGCCACCGGGGTTTCGCTGACGGTGACCGTAAGGCCGCCCTGGGCAATCGCCACCGGGCTGATGGTGACGTCGGCCCCCATCACGACTGTGCCCGAGGCCTCGTTAACGATGATGCGGGCGGGCTGGTCCACGACGACGGACAGATTCTCCACCTCTCCGTACAGATCGACCAGAGAGCCGCGAAAGCCCCCCGCTGGTGCCAGCGACACGGTCGAGGGATCCAGCGCTTCGGCCGAGCCCGGGTAGCGCTGGTTGATGGCAGCGGCGATCCGGCGGGCGGTTGTGAAATCCGGGTTGCGCAGCGCCAGCTTCACCGATGTTGCCGCGCTGAATGCGTAGGGAACCTCGCGCTCGACGATGGCCCCGCCTGCGATGCGTGCGCTGGTGGAGACGCCGCGGCTGATGGAGGCGGCAGCGCCCTGGGCCTTGAAGCCGGAGACAGCGACCGGGCCCTGGGCGACGGCATAGATCTCGCCATCGAGCGCGCGCAGCGAGGAGGCGAGCAGCACCCCGCCCTGCAGGCTGGTTGCATCGCCGATCGCAGACACCTGGACGTCGATCCTGGAGCCGGACCGGGCGAAGGGCGGGAGCATCGCGGTGATCGAGACGGCGGCGACATTCTGGCTGCGCAGCTGGGTCCCGCGGATGTTCACGCCCATCCGTTCCAGCATCGCCTGCATCGACTCCTCGGTGAAGGGCGAGTTCCGCATCCGGTCGCCGGTGCCGGCGAGGCCCGCGACAAGGCCATAGCCGACCAGCTGGTTGGAGCGGACATTCTCGACATCGACGATGTCCTTGATGCGCGGGCCGGGGGCAGCGGAGGCCGGGATCGGCATGGCGGTGGAGATGAGCAGGATGAGGGCAGCGCGCAGCGCCGCTGCGTATCTGGAGGGCATGTTCGGCCGGCCTTTGCGCAACAAGGAGCAGAACCCTTCTATAGTGAAGGGAAGTGGGCGGATTCGCCGCCCGACGGAGATAATCGTGCGGATCACGCCGGCCCCGCCCATCGTTACGAGCCTGCTGTCGCTGTTGCCGCAGGTGAAGACCGTTGCGCCCGAGGCGGAGGCGCCTGTGCCGGCCCAGCAGGCGCAGGCCGTGCCGCTGTCGATAACGGCTCCATCGGTCGCGATGCTGCTGGCGATGGCGTCGGTCGGCGGCACCCAGCCGACAAAGGAGCGCGAGCGCCACATTGCACGCGCGGCGCGGGGGCTCGATGCGCTGGCAGAACTGCAGGCGGCGCAGGCGCGCGGGCTGGATGCCGGGCCGGCGCTGTCGCGGCTTGCTGAATGGACCTCGACCGCGGAGATGCCGGAGGATGCGGCGCTCGCAGACTTCCTGAAGGATCTGGACGTGCGGGTACGGGTGGAGCTGGCGAAGCACGAACGCTTCGCCTGAGCGCCCGGGAGGCCCTGCATCCCGGCCTGGCGGCCCCTATCGGCGGGCAAGGCGCATGACATAGCTGATGACCTCCGCCACGGCGGCGTAATGTTCGGGATAGATGGGGTGGTCGATCTCGACCGCGGCATGCAGAGCCCGCGCAAGCGGCGGGCTTTCCACGATTGGAACGCCGGCGTCGGTCGCGACGGCGCGGATCCGCAGCGCCACCTCGTCGGTTCCCTTGGCGATGACCAGCGGCGCTGCCATCTGCCCATGCTCGTAGCGCAGCGCGACGGCAAAGTGGGTCGGGTTGGTGATCACGACGCTGGCGGTGGGCACTGCCTGCATCATCCGGCGACGGGCGCGCTGCGCCCCGATGGCGCGGATTCGGGCCTTGACCTTCGGGTCGCCGTCGGACTGCTTGATCTCGTCCTTCAACTCCTGAAGGCTCATCCGCATGCGCTTGGCGAAGCTGCGCCGCTGGGACCAGAAATCATAGCCGGCGACGATGGTGGTGAAGATGGTGCTCGCCTTCAACAGGGCGAGCGCCAGCGCGCCGGCGATGACTCCGGTGCGCAGGGGGCTTGCCCCGACAAGCTGTGACATGCCGGGCAGGTTCGGGCGCAGCACCAGCACGAGGACGATGAACAGCGCGACGAGCTTGGCGAAGGTGCGCGCGAAGCTGCCCAGCGCCTGCAGGCCGAAGAGCCGCTTCAGGCCGCCGACCGGCGATATCCGCGACCATTGCGGTGTCACGCGGCTCCAGGACAAGGCTGGGCGGCCCTGTGCAAAGAACAGCAGCAGGGCGCTGGCCATCATGGCAGCCAGCATCGGGCCGACTGCCAGCCCGACGCTGCCGAGTGCCAGGCTTGCAATCCGCCAGGCGCTTCCGGTGTCGAGCGGCCGGGCCGCCTCTTGCCAGAGGCTTGTGACGACATTGGCAAGGCCGGTTGCCGCGCTCGTGCCGAATGCCGTCAACGACAGGAAGGCGCCACCGATCATCAGCACATGCCGCATCTCGGGCGCCATGGGCACGTCGCCCTTCTTGCGCGCCTCGGCGAGCTTGTGGTCGGTCGCATCGAGCGTCTTTTCGCTGTCTTCCTCTGCCATGGTCAGCCCAGCATCGCCTGGGTCCAGTCCGCGAGCGCGGTGGCATAGGCCGATATGATCGGACCCATCACCAGCAGCAGGAGCGCGAGACCGCCGAGAATGGTGAGCGGCTGCGCGATGAAGAAGATCTGGACGGCGGGCGCGAGGCGGGCGGCGAGCCCCAGCGTGAGGTTGAAGATCAGGCCGAACACCAGGAAGGGGGCGGACAGGCCGACGGCAAGGCGCGTGGCGTCGGTTGCGGCCTGCACGGCGCGATCCGCCAGCATGGCGATGTCGGGGACGGCGCCGGGCGGGAAGGCGGCATAGCTTCGGACGATCGCGCCAAACCATATGTGGTGCACGCCGGCCGCCAGCGCGGCCGTGACGCCCGCCAGCGCGAGCAGGCGGGACAGCAGCGCCGAATGGCCGCCGAGCGCAGGGTCGGCGATCAGCGCGGAGGACAGCCCGATCTGCAGGCTGATGATCGAGCCGGCCATGGTGGCTGCCGTGAAGATGATGCGCACGAGAAGGCCCAGCGACAGGCCGATGCCGAGCTCGGTGAGCAGCAGGGCGGGCGACATGCCGAGGGTTGAGACGTTCGGCGAGAGGATGCCCCACAGCCCGACGGTGGTGCCCACCGCCACGAGGAATCGCAGGCGGGCCGGCACCGCCTCTTCGGAGAAACCGGGCAGCAGCATGAGGATCGCGCCGACACGCGCGAACAGCAGTAGGATGCCGTTTGCAAAGACCGGCAGGTCGGTCATCCGCCCTGGACCATCCGCTGCGCGATGGAGGCCATGAAGGCGGACAGCGCGCGCCCCATCATCGGCAGGCTGAGCAGCAGCACAACGCCCATCGCCAGCAGCTTGGGCACGAAGGTGAGGGTCGCCTCCTGGACCTGGGTCAGCGCCTGCAGCAGGCCGATGCCCGCGCCGATCACCAGGGCGATGGCGAGCATGGGGCCGGCGAGCATCAGGAGCAGCAGCAGCGCTTCGCGGGCGACAAGAAGGGTGGTGTTGGCGTCCACGGGCTCAGATCTGCATCCGCATGATTTCGGAGTAGGCGCTGATCACCCGGTCGCGGACGGCGACCATGGTGTCGAGGGCCGTTTCGGCAGCGCCGATCGCGGTGACGACATCGATGAGGTCGCCCTTGCCGGCCACTTGCCGCGCGCTTGCGGCCTCGGCGGATTTCAGCGCGCCCGATGTGTCTGTGACCAGCCTGCCCAGGTGCTGGGCAAAGTCCGCGGCTGGAACGCCGGCTGCCCCGGCGGCGCCGGCTGGTCCGGTCTCTGGCGGCCGGCCGACGCCTGCCGCGCGCTGATAGGCGGAAAGTCCTGCAAGGGCGCCGCCCACTGGTCCGATTGCCATGGGAAAGTCTTTCCTATTTCAGGAGGTCTATGGTGCGACCGGCAAGGCCGCGGGCGGCCTCGATCGCGTTCAGGTTCGCTTCATAGGACCGCTGCGCCGCGCGCATGTCGGCGGTTTCCACCAGGCGGTTCACATTGGGCGTCAGCACATAGCCGCGCGCATCGGCGGCCGGGCTTCCGGGCCTGTACATGCGGGTGAACGCGCTCTGGTCATTCTCCACGCCGGCCACCTTCACGCGCGTTGCACCCGAGGCGCGATCGATCTCAGATTCAAACGTCGCGACCTTGCGGCGATAGGGGTCGCCGCCGGGTGTGCGGCCAACGGAGTCCGCATTGGCGATGTTCTCGGCGATGATGCGCATGCGCAGCGACTGGGCCTTCAGGCCGCTGGCCGAGGTGTCGATGCTGCTCTTCAGGTCCAAGTCCGTTCTCCGATCGCTGACCTGCCAGTTGTAGGCAGAATTTGCCGGGTCGGGCCGGAGGGCGGAAAAAATCGCCTATCATTGGCTGGTCCCCACATCGGTTGGGACAGGCCTTTGGAGCGCGAATGTCCCTTATCGACAGCATTCAGGTCGAAGTGTCGGTCGTCATCGGATCGACCGATCTTCCCATCCGCCAGCTGCTCAAGATCGGGCGTGGGGCGACCATCCAGCTGGATGCCGCGCACGATGACCCGAGCCTGCTCTATGTGAACGACGAGCTGGTGGCGCGCGGCGACGTCCGTGTGAACGGCGAGCATATCGAGGTGGAGATTTCCCATGTCGTAAATCGGGGGAGGGCCTGATGGATGTCATCATGGTCCTGCGCGCCGTCGGCGCGCTCGCCACGGTTCTGGGGCTGCTTGTTGCCGGCTTGTGGCTCTATCGTCGTTATGGGGATCGCATCGGGATGCCTATGCCGCGCGAACGGGCGGCTGCCCGGCTTGTGCTGGTGGAGCGGCTGTCGCTGGACCCCCGGAGGGCTTTGTTTCTCGTTCGGCGCGATGCCCGCGAATATCTGCTGTTGCTGGGGCCCGAGGGCGCAACCGTCGTGGACGGCGCCGAGACGGAGGCGCGCCAATGACCCGGCTTGTCCGCGCGCTGGCGATTGGCGCGCTGCTTCTGTCGCCGGCAGCGGCCGGTGCGCAGTCGGCCACCGTTGACCTTGGGGGCGGCCTGCTGAGCGGCCGCGTGATGCAGCTGGTGATGATGCTGACGGTGCTGAGCCTTGCGCCCGGCATCCTGATGACGGTCACCAGCTTCACGCGTATCATCGTGGCGCTGTCGCTGCTGCGATCGGGCCTGGGGGCGCCCGGCGTTCCACCCAACCCGGTCCTGATCAGCCTGGCGCTGTTCCTGTCGTTCTTCGTGATGGCGCCGACGATGGAGAAGGCCTGGGACGAGGGGGTGAAGCCCTATACGGCGGGCACGATCACCGAGGACGAGGCGTTTCGCCTGACATCTGAACCGTTCCGCCAGTTCATGCTGCGCCAGGTGCGCAACGATGATCTGAAGCTGTTCGTGGAGCTGTCGCGGGAAACCCCGGCCACCCGTGCTGCAACGCCGCTGACCTCGCTTGTGCCGGCCTTCATGGTGTCCGAACTGCGGCGCGCGTTCGAGATCGGCTTCCTGCTGCTGCTGCCCTTCCTGGTGATCGACCTCGCGGTGGCGGCTGTGCTGATGGCGATGGGTATGATGATGCTGCCGCCGCCGACCATCTCGTTGCCGATGAAGATCGTCTTCTTCGTGCTGGTCGACGGCTGGGCGCTGGTGGCCTCGTCGTTGGTGAAGGGCTTCGTGCCGGGCTGATCAGCCGGTCTGCCTGTCTGCCTGTCTGCCTGTCTGCCTGTCAGGTCGGATCAGGCCGGGGCTGCCTCTGTCACCAGAACGCGGTGCACCGTGCCCTTGCCGAAGCTTTCGTCGGCCGCCAGCTGAACCGTTGCGCGCAGCAGATCGAGATCGGGGATCATGCCGTCGGGGCCTGCCGCCAGCGGGGTCTTGAAGGTCCGCATGTTGATGGCGTGGAGCAGGATCGGCAGCCGCGCGGTGATCGCCGCGGCCTGGTCCTCCGGCACCTCGATTTGGATCTGGAACCCGCCATAGCCGGCTAGAGAGCCGTCCTTGTAGCCGAGCGGGGCGAGCACGCGCCCGCCCGGAATGATGGACGTTGGCGCGCCCTCTGGCAGCTTGGCACCATGTGCGGCGCCGGAGGCAGCCTCTGCAGGCGCGATTGCGCCCGGCATGAAGGTCAGGAGCGCCCAGCCGCCACCTGCGCCGGCAGCCGTGCCGGCAAGGAGAAGTGCAAGCCCGAGGACGGCCTTCTTCATCCCCGGCCCCTAGAAGCGAAAGCTGGAGTCGGAGGGGAGGGCGCCGGCCTCGGCGAGGATGACGACGGTGATCCGGCGGTTTTCCGGGCGGCCCGGTTCTGCCGGGAAGACCGGGCGGGTATCGGCAAAGGCGACCAGCTCCGACAGGCGGCCGGGCGCCAGGCCCGTGCTCAGG
>JBKDAC010000546.1:0-2306 GCA_046316515.1 Sandaracinobacter sp.
CCCCCGCCACTCCCCCGCCCACCTGGCGCGTCTTGCCGGGCCTGTCAGACTCCGCCGAACCCCTTGTGGCCAGGGAGGCCCATGTCGACAGCATGGCGCGCGGGACAGCGAGCGAGGAGATATGGCTGGTCGAACACCCGCCGGTCATCACCGCTGGAACCAGCACATCGGCAAACGACCTGCTGCATCCGGATCGATTTCCAGTTGTGCCCACCGGGAGAGGCGGACAGTTCACCTACCATGGTCCGGGCCAGCGGGTGGTTTATCCCATGCTCGACCTTGCAAAGCGGGGGCGGGACGTCCGCCGCTATGTCGCCGCGCTTGAGGCCTGGGCCATTGCCGCGCTGGAGGACATGGGCGTGTCAGCCGGGATCAGCACCGTTGGCACGGGTATCTGGGTTAGCGATGCAGTGCGCGCCGGGCGATTGGCCAAGATCGGGGCCATAGGGGTTCGGGTGCGCAGGTGGATCAGCTTCCATGGGCTGGCTCTTAACGTTTCGACCGACCTCAGTCATTTTGAGGCGATCGTCCCCTGTGGAGTGGTGGGTCATGGCGTGGCCCGCTTGATCGATCTAAACACGGAGTGCGATATGGCGGCGCTGGATCGGGCGCTGTTCAACCGTCTGCCGATCTTCTTGCACTGTCTGTCGGGCAAAGCACCGCTTGATATCAAGACGCTTGAGGCAGCCGGGGATTGCAGCTAAGTTCGAAAGTGGTTCGGGGTCGGTAGGGACCGAAAGCTCCAGAACTTCCGCAATAAGACCAAGGAGTCAGATAATGGGTGACGTTCTCCAGAAGGTGAAGGCCGCCGCGCTCGTGACCGGCGCTGCCCTGTTTGTTGTTGCTTGCGGCGGTGCGAAGCCGGCGGAAGAAGCCGCTGCTCCGACCGAAGCTGCTGCCGTTGAAGCCGCTCCGGCCGACATGGCTCCTGTTGATGCCGCTGCTCCGGTTGATGCCGCGGCTGCCCCTGCTGATGCCGCTGCCGCCGCGACCGACGCCGCTGCCGCTGCGACCGATGCGGCCGCTGCTGCGACCGATGCGGCCGCCGCTGCTGCTCCGGCAGAAGCTCCGGCCAAGTAAGCCGGCGGGCAAGTCGGTCCGTAGGGCCGATTGGTTCTGGAAAGGCCGCCCGCAAAAGGCGGCCTTTCTTTTAGGTGGAGGTAGTAGAGATGAGTCTCGCAGAACTGACCCAAGGCATGTCCGAGCGCGTTGCCAAGAATGGCGGCCTCGCTGGGAAGGTCGTGACCTTCGATTTCGGTGATGATGGCTGTGTTCGTATCGATGGTACGGCGACACCAGCAGTCGTCGACAACGACAACGGTGCTGCCGACTGCCGTGTAAAAGTGTCCATGGCTGACTTTCAGGATATTGCCGCCGGAAAGCAGAACGCCCAAATGGCGTTCATGATGGGCAAGCTGAAGGTCGAAGGCGACATGGGAATTGCCATGCAACTTGGGAAAATCCTGGGCTGATGCGTATTATGCGGAGCGTGGGCGGCGGCCGGATCTGGGCACTGGCCTTTCGGGTGTTGCTGCCTACGCTTGTCCTCACTGAGGGGGGCATGGCTCTAGCAGCTGCGCCGGCTCCTCTTTCAGGCATGACACCGAAGGAGGCGCGGGCCGACGGCGTCTGGGCGTTACGTTCGGGGCTGAATGTAGCAGCCCTGCAGTGCCAGTTTTCGCCATTTTTGGCTACGGTGCCGACTTATAATGCGTTGCTTCGGCAGCACTCCGATGAAATGAGCGAAGCGTTCAAGACCGTGACGAACTATTTCGTGCGAACGAAGGGAAAGGCTGGTCAGCGCGCATTTGACTCTTATGCTACCAGATCTAACCAGAGCTGGGCTTCCTACGATGGCAAAGTAAGCTTTTGCCAGGCGGCTGCGATCGTTGGCCGAAAGGCCTTGTCTGTTCCCAAGGGCCAGTTGGGCGAATTCGCGGCTGCCGTGTTGCCGCTCTTGCGAGAGAGCGTTGAAACAAAGCAAGAACAACTTCTTGCTCCGCGCCTTGAATGGGCGGTCGTTCCGCAGCTGACGGATCCCTGTGCGGGCAAGCGTTACTGCCGCTAGGCGCCTTTGCGCGCCGTTCATGATCTTGTGATGGTTGTAGTAGATATTCGCGCGTCGGCACAGCTCCAGATCTATTGACCATAGAGCGGTTTTGACTGATTTGGATCTTGCGGGGATTCCTGCTGGGCGTGATTTCTGCTTCAGCATCCGTGCTGGTGAAGGGGGCTGGCATGGATGGCTCACGCCTTTTCGATGGATTTGCGTTCTCGACTTTTGGCGGTGATTGACGATGGATTGA